>JAQYVF010000088.1 GCA_030145625.1 Desulfocapsa sp.
GGGGGATGAGACCAACTGGTATCCCGCAGGCGAGTCCCAGAACGTTTTTTCCTACTTCATGCATACGGCCGCGGTCACCACCGGCAAGTCCACCATCCCGATCTTTACCCAGCCACCTTCGGCGGTGCAGAGCGCGCGGGGCGGAACCATGGGCATGGCCTACGGTTTTGGCTATGATGAAAATCCGGTCCACGCGGCAGAGGGCCAGCCACAGGTGCCGTCAAAGTATGATCCCGTGGTAGATCCCGGCACCACCAGTATGACAGTGACCTTGGGGCCTTGGGCAGCCCCCACCTTTTCCTGGCATCTTTTTTATCCCATAGTCAAGAAGCCAAATGAGAAGTAGGGGAAGGAACTTTGCTGCTTGGCTAGGCACATCTATTGAAATTGTCAGCAAGGTAATTTTTCGGCAGGCAGACCTTGCTGCAACTCAAAGGCACCTCGGTAAAGAAAGCAAAGCTAAAGTAATCAGGCGGTTAGGAAAGCTCTATGGCATAAGCTGTCAATAATTTAGACAAGGGTTGGAAGAGCCACACCCCTTGAATGCTAAGGATTGCACTTATACAAAAATTTTAGATAGAGAGGAGTGGTGCATTCTCAAAAAAGGGGCCCCAATTAAAAGGCCCCTTTGGTTTTTTTACATAAATGCGTCCATCTGGATGCTGATGTGATTTGTGGTCGGTTTGCTAATGAGCAGGAAGGTCATGTCTGCACATTAGTGGGCTGAACATTATAGCAATGATTGATCAATTGTTTTTTTCGCATTACTGCAACTTCTTTCCTGTTCAATAAACGAATCTACTTTGCTGAGATAATTGCCGGGAGAAACATTGTCCACGGGAAAAAACGCTGTGATGTAAATGTCGCTGTTACATTGCAAGATTCTGTTATCTTTTCTGTGGCATAGACATCTTCTGTGAGAATGCCGTTGCAACCTGCAACTGTATCGATCCTGTAGTCAGCATCTGGTGTCAGGGTAAAATTTAATATCTCTCCATGATCAACATCTATGTCTCCTGAGGGGGTGATTGATCCATGCTGTCCTGCCCAGGCGTTTACCACATACATATTGAAGGCAAAGCTTGCAATAATGGTACAATCCTCAGTGACAGGGGCAGTGCTGAAGAGGTTGCCTGAGAGGTTGCCATCGCAGGTGCCTGTCACACTGGTCACATGATAGCCAGTATCTGGGGTGATGGTGAATTGAGGTGTTGCATAATGATAGCTGGCGACAGAATCGGTTGGGGCTATATTGCCATTCATTCCAGTTGAAGCGCTAATGGTGTGCTGGTATCTGTGCAAGATACTGGCGTATCTTCCGACAACATAGACATTGCTGGCACTGTTGCCCCAAATTCCATACAAATATTCCGTTGCCCCCGACTCCAATTCAGTCCAATTCGTTCCATCGTAGTGGAAGATGTTGTTGGAAGCACTGGCAACAAAGATATTGCTGTCACTGCTCCCCCATACACTGTTTCCTCCTGGCCCGTCTTGTATGACCGACCAGCTTATCCCATTATAATGCAGCATGGTATCAGTGCCGCCGCCTACGGTATACACATCACTGCTACTACTCCCCCAGATGTCATTAATATAGAGGTTGCCGGATACCATTTCAGACCAACTGGTGCCATCATAATGGTAGATTCCGTAGAGACCAACCGCAAAGACATCAGTGCCATTGCTTCCCCAGACTGCGGTAAATCCCTGTGTCGTTCCAGAGATCATTTGCGTCCAGTTGGCACCGTTATAGTGTAGTATGGTGCCGTTGTTACCTACCGCAAAAACGTCATGGCTACCGCTCCCCCATACATCACTTAACGATACCGTTGTCCCGGATGTCATTCCTGTCCAGCTGCTACCGTTGTAGTGTCGTATAGTGCCATTTCCCCCAACTGCAAAGACATCACTTCCACTACTCCCCCAGATCCCCTCAAAATTTTCTGTTGTTCCGGACTCCATTTCTGTCCAGGATAGTCCGTCATAATGACGTATAGTACCCGCACTACCTCCGGTGAAGACATCATCTTGACTGCTCCCCCAAACAGTATAGAAATGATCTGTAGATTTTGGAATACTTCCTCGTGAAGACCATCCTGTACCATCATAGTGTAATATGCTGCCAAAAGGCCCTACGACAAAAACATCACTCCCACTGTTTCCCCAAATTCCAGGTAAATAGTCTGTTGCCCCAGAGTCCATTCCCGTCCAGTCGGTACCATTGTAATGCACTATGATGCCGTCTGCCCCAACTGCAAAGACATCACTGCTGCTGCTTCCCCACACATCACCTAATATTTTGCTTGTCCCAGAGTCCATTTCCGTCCAATGGGCACCATCATAGTGCAATATGGTACCATTCTCTCCGACTGCAAATACATCAGTTCCACTGCTGCCCCAAATAGCCGTCAAAAAAAATGTCGTGCCAGAGAGCATTGCATTCCAGTTGCTACCATCATAATGGAGTATGGTACCATTGATGCCAACGGCAAAAACATCACTTTCACTGCTGCCCCAAACAGCTGTCAAAGAAAATGTTGTCCCGGAGAGCATTTCTGCCCAATGGGTACCATTGTAATGCAAGATAGTGCCATTCTCCCCCACTGCAAAAACATCACTGCTGCTCCCCCATACACCATCTAGACGTTGTGTTGTTGCAAATGCCATATCAGTCCAGACTGTTCCATCGTAATGCCATATGCTGCCGAGTTTCCCGACCGCAAAGACATCATTTTGACTGCTGCCCCAGATATCATATAAGTCAGTAATGCCGTCGGCCCTCACGAACATATCAGTCCAGGCTATTCCATCATAATGCAAGATCGTGCCGCCGTTGTAGCCCCCAACAACAAAGACATCACTTGCGCTACTGCTCCAGACGGCATCCATCCGGTTCCCTTGAGGGTAAGGATTCTCCCAGCACCAATGGTCTTTTGAGCAAATATCTGCTCGGCAGGGTACGGCCTGCACGAAAAGTATGAGAAACAAGGGAAAGAAAAGTAAAGCCAAGGAGGTAGTCAAAATATTTTTTTTCATCGTAAAGTCCTATTGCGTTAACTTCTTTTTTTCTTCTTGGCAAACAACTTGCTGCATTATGGTCAAGCCTGGTGTTTCAAGATCGGTACCTTCTCATATTTACGTTTTTTTAATGAAGTTTTTAATTCCATTCTTCTGATTCTGTTTAATAGTACGCATGATTTTGTGCCATGATTCTTTGTGATTGAAAGATCTGTCCTGACTGATTGCAGGCGTCTTGCAGTTCTTGTTTCAACAGGGGGAATTGGTATTGGCCAGGTCAGATTTGATGGGAAAACTTATAGGGCAACTGGCATGAAATCCAAGGAACAGGACAATAGGGGTGGGGGCAGTGAGGGGTGGTAATGAATTATCTTTGGCTGTAGGAATAGCGTGTTGTGACTGTGAGCATTGTTGCTATGTGCGCAATGTCCTTTGGCTCGGAAGGGTCTCCTGGTTCTGTGAGGAGCTCGGGGTGGGAAGAAATCCCCCCCGGGATTGCTCGATTATCCTGTGACCAGCTAAGTAGTATGGACTAACGCAATAAGGGTACGGAATTTTTTTTCTGCCCCAAACCCCTTCGTAACTTTTCCACATTACAGATTTCTCTGTATTCCCGAAACCCTGGGACTGGGAGATTTCGTTGAGCATCTGAATGGACCCTCCGAGCAAAGGGGGTGCGTTCTTGGCTTTTCTTTGTTGTTGGGATGAGGTTAATGCAAAATTGCTTATGGGAAATTATACTTACAACAATGAATTTGGCTTTAATTTCTACAAACCAAAATTGTATCTAATTTCTTGAGATTATTCTCCTCATGTCTTAGTGGGTACTACCCTGTGGCATTGTTAATTGCAGGGCCATTCTATAATATAGAGGAAAGTAATGTTTAATGAGATATGAAAACCTGGGCATGGAATTTGACATGTAAGTGTTCGGTATGCATCAAATTTCGGCTACTGCAAATAGTATGACTGCAGTGGCTGTGAATGGTATATGCGTTATATCAACTTGATTGATCTGGGGCATCAGGCGAAGCATGTCCATGGCCAACTTTCCAATTGGGGTATATCAACCCATATGAATAACAATGGCAAAGTAATCAGTATCAAATTCCATACGTCAACGTTTATAAGTAATGTTATCACATTTTAAAAGATGGAAGGATTATCTGGAAATTGTGTGTTTTGACTCATTTCTGACCGTTCTCTTAATGTATTCCTGTCTAATTTTTATTGATATGCCAAGTGCAATTGCCGGTAACCCTGAAGTGGTGTTACAGGGTAAAGAACCGGTGCAGCAAGAGACTCTGGAAACACTTTTTCCCAAGCTGGAAACGGTAGGGATAGATAATCACGGAGATCCTGAAGAGGAATTGCTGGGCCAATTTGTAGTGGCCATAGGCAATAATGATATTGTTGAGGTGGCCAGATTCCTGAAAAAAGGTGTTGATGTCAACCAGCCGATCAGTAGTAAAGGTCAGACACCTGTTATGGCAGCCGAGTCGTTGGAAATGGCGATTCTGATGTATGAAAATGGATCAAACATCAAAAGCAGGGATGTGGATGGTGGTACCGTGTTGCATTATGCGGTTTCAAGAGAGGCATCGCTGGAGCTGATTCCTTATTTTATCGCACATGGAACAGATGTAAATGCTCGAGGGTGGGATGATGAAACTCCGTTGTTTTCCGCTATTACTTATTTTAATGAAGTAGCTCCTGCTCAGGAAGAGAGTCTTTTTAGCCCAGAGCAAGGTAATGTGTTGAAAAAGTCTGGTGTTAGATCCACAAAAACTGCTGCCAATATCTCGTTTGCCCAGCAGGTTGTCACGTTACTGGCACATTTGGGAGCGGACATAAACGCAGCAGATGAATATGGCAATACCATTTTAATGCAATGTGTCGCAGCAAATAATATGGCACTTGTGGAAACGCTTCTGGAGCTAGGGGTTAATACCAAGATGAAAAATAGAGGTGGCTCTACAGCACAAGATATAGCTCAAGAGATGGGTCACAGAATTATTTACCAGCGGTTGAGATAGTGATTTCTCGACTATGGTTTTTTTGTTGGTGAAAAGGGTGTAATTCGGCTGCCTGGACATTAGGCCACCTTGCAAAATTGCCTTTTCGCCCAAACTCTTCGTTATGAGAAAAGTTTTATCCTCGGAATATCAAACAGATGCTTGCGGTAAAATTTTTTTTCATGCCTCGATTTTGAACGAAAATTCTACCTTTTCAAGGTACCCATTAGTATCTTTTTATGATGGATGAGCGTAAAGTGAGATAACAATCCATGATTGTGCGTAATTAGAGTAGTCGGCAGGAGAAAAACAGGAGAAGTACCATGACTATCAGAAATCTAAGGTTAAAAATTGTTGGCCTGATAATACTTCTTGGAATTTCCTTCTCTGCATATCCCGTATATACCCAGTCACTGCATGAGTTACGTGTTGCACAGGATAAAGATTTTTCTGAATTGTATGAGTCATTTGATGAACGTGCTTTGAATGATGTTCCAAGGACAAAAAATGGGGCTATTGATACAAGCAGTCAAGAATACAAATTGCTTAAAAAGGAATATTCGGCAAGACGTATAGAGATCCGTAGTAAATATACACAGCTTGATTCTCGTGGAAGAGATCTGGATTCTGTGCTGACTGATCCAAAATATAATAAAAAATTGCATAATACCGGCAGCACTCCCGCCAATGTGAATGCAGATGTTGATCTGAAAGCAGATGATATTGATACAGCGAAGAACTTATCCGATCACTGGAGGGACCAAAAGGGCACAAAACCTATTGAATATTACACTGTTGATGATCCCATAACTCCTAAGACAAAACCGCCTGAGGATTTTGAGAAGGTTGTCAAGGTTGTTAATCCCAACTCAGACACAACGTTATGGACCCCTGAAACTGATGAAATTCGTAATGCAAAAATTAAGGATCCTGACGCGTGGACAACTTCTGGCGGGCAAAAGGGCACTGGCAACATTGAGATGTCCAGAGATAAAAGGGGGTATTTCCTGGATAATGAGAAGAAATTTGTCCATGCAGACCGACCAGTCACCGGTACGTCGGGTATGCACGATGAAGACCTGAAGACCTTTTCTAAAAGCGTTTCAAAGGCAGGGGGGAGTCAGGGGGCCAATATATCAAAAAACAACCCTGAGTTTTACAATCAGGCGAGCAAGATGCAGAAGTATGGTGATCCGGTGGAGGCAGGAATAGTTGATTTGGGTGATTCTCTTGAAGTTCGAAAGCAAAAAATTGAGAAGTGGAAACAGACAGCACGAAATGAAATGAATAAGGCTCAAATACAGAGCCAGAAACTTGGAGATGCCGCAGATACGGCCCGAGATGATCTAGCGGAACAAATGCGCAACCAGGGAAACGATGATGTTGCCGAACGTATAGAGGGTAATCGCCGGAAAGTTGCGGATTCTAATCGAGATGCTGCTGCAGAGAATGAACGGCTCAGAAAAGAGAGTGAGGAGCTGAGGAAAGGCAATAAAAAAGAGGGGATGGCTGATGCCGATGGTCTTGATTCAGACAGGAAGAGCAGCGGTAACCTGGAAGTCGATGATGTCCCATCGAAAAAACCGGATGCAAGTACGGGTGATGTCGATCCAGGGGGCAAAGGAAAAGGGAGCCACGGAGGTGATATCTCTTCAACGGAACCTGAAGTGTCTGTCGGTGAAGCTGGTTCAGGCGACAAGACTAAGATTGGTTCACCTGATGAGTTGCCGTCGAAGAAACCCGATATGGTATCAGGTGATCCCGGAAAGACAAAAATTGGTTCAGGTAAAGGTACGGATACGCCAGGTGAACTACCTTCGACGAAACAACAAAAAATGACTGCCGGTGGCGATGTTGATGTTGACATTGGTGGAAAGAAAAACAAATCCGTTTCTGCGGATCTTGACGTTCCTCCCGGAGGGAAGAAGGCGGTAAAAACAACCGGTGTAGATGTTGACCTGCCGAATTCGAAGAAGAAAGTGGATGTTGATGTGGACGGGGTAATTGGCGCTTCAGAGGTCCTCGAAACTGCGGGACAGGCCTTCCAGAGCGGGACCAAAGCGGCTGGAGATGCCATCGATGAGAATAGAGATCTTAACACCGGCGATGCAGTAAAAGTCGTGAAGGACCTCACGCCGGGTGTGCGAGAATATGAAGCAACCAAAGGTGCTCTGGAAAAGCGCCGACTCGAGAGCCTGGAACGTCAGGAAAAGATACGCCAATTAAAAGCAAAAGATAAGCTGACCCTTGACGAGGAACTTGAGTTAACCCATCTTGAGCATGAGGAAAAAAGAAACCCCAACACAGCTGCTGGTGATATCTCAGCAATAGTTTCGGATAAGGCTCAGAGCTATGTGGATAAGATGGAAGAAAAGGCTAAAAAGGAAGGACGGGATAAAGCAGAATTTCTTAAAGATGGTGTCCCGATGTTTGGCGAAATCATGAAGGATGGGGTTAATGTCATCAATCCGATTAACCAAATTGGTACTCCCATTGCTGAAGGATTGTCGGAGGTGTCAACCTGGGAGCAACGTCAGGCCTGGGCCAGTCATAAAGATACGATAACAAAATATGTAAACGGTGAAGCGGTGAAGGTGGATAAAAACACTCGCAGGAACACCGATAAGTTGAACCAGTTGTTGACCGAAGGGGATTTGAGTGATCCGGAAGTACAAAAAAATATAGATTCATTGCTTGCAGAGCTCAAAAAGGATAGTGAAAGACTCGATAAATTAAATGCTGCTGCTGATAAGAGTCTTCAAGAAGTTGATCCTGAAAAACTCAAGTATTTAAGAGGCCTAAAGACAGCACTGCCTGATATAACATCACTTGAAAAATGGAGAGATGAACTTACAAAAGAGCAACTCAAAAAGAAATCCGAGGTTAAGTCGTGCCCTGAGAATACGGTTAAACTGAGTGATGACAACGATATTATACAGTGTGTTTCTTGTGATGAACTCTATGGTGATTTTAATGCAGCCTTAGATGGCAACGATAAAGGGTATGCCCAGGTACTGCTGGATCTAGCTCCAAATTGTGGATGGGTTACAGAGGGGAATGAGAGTATACGTAATGCAGAAAGTTGCCCTGAGAATACGGTTAAACTGCGTGATGACAACGATATTGTACAGTGCGTTCCCTGTGATGAGCTCTACGCTGATTTTAATGCAGCCCTGGAAAGTAACGACAAAGGATATGCCCAGACACTGTTGGACCTAGCTCCAAACTGTGGATGGGTAGCAGAGGGGAATGAGAGTATACGTAATGCAGAAAGTTGCCCTGAGAATACGGTTAGGCTGAGTGATGACAACGATACTATACAGTGCGTTTCCTGTGATGAGCTCTACGGAGACTTTAATGCTGCACTTGATGGCGGCGATATGGGATACGCCCAGACCTTGCTTGATATGTCTACTACCTGCAGCTGGACGGCTGACGGTAATACTCGAATAGGTAATGCGATCTCCTGTCCTGCCGATACGGTGAAGTTGAGTGACAATAGTGGCAATAACCAATGCGTACCATGTGAAGCGCTTTATGGTGATTATAGAGCAGCACTTTCAAGCGGAGATGGTGCGTACGCAAAAACACTCGTATCCCTTGCATCCACCTGTGATTGGAGCAGACAAGCCAGAAACGATCTCAATAAACCCCAGCCTTGTCCCGGTGGTACTGTGAAACTCAGTGACCAGAATAATCAAGACGTGTGTGTACCTTGCGAGACCTTATATGGTGATTTCAGCGCAGCGATGCAGCAGGGTGACACAGGCTATGCTGAAACTCTGGTCAACCTCGCAAGTGAATGCAGTTGGTCGCACTCTGCGGCTCAGCAGATGTATAATGCCAACCAGCAGGCTGAATTAGATCAAAAATGTAATCAACAAGCACCTGGAAGCCATGCAGTTATCAATGGGGACCAGTATATCTGCCAGTGTGGTGCCGGAATGTTGACACTAACCGATCAGAACGGTACATCCTGCCAGAGTTGTGAACAGGTAAGGGGGTATGTCAATTCTGCTCTGCAGCGAAATGATCTCAATAGTATCAGGGGGCTCATGGCAGGGGCGCAGAGCTGTGGCTGGTATGACAATGCCGTTCAGGTGCTTGCAAACATTGAACAAGAAAATCAGCAACGGCAGGACCAGAGAAATCAGCAAATGTTGAATGATTTTCAGAATCAGCTCAATACGTTTGTAAATCAACGTGGGAACAACACAAAATATAATGGACCGCCGCCTAAGAGCCAGAATCCACGACCTGGAAAACAAAATCCCCCACCATCGCGAGCATCTTCTGACGGTTGTTCTGGTGGAAGTTGTTGTACCGGTCATCAACTCTATTGTAAGCAACGCGGTACTGAATACAGCTATCCCAGAACGGCACTGGATAAAAATACCGACTGGGTATGTGATATTTGTAGAAGGCCGTTTAAAACGCAACAGGGCCGACTAGCTCCAGGGTTGCGTGGAGCACAAAGAGGAGATGTTAGTTGCCGCCATTAAAGTCGGCAATGCGAAGATATCTCTTAGGCAGTCAGGTTTTACACAAGGGCGGTAGAAAGGGGGTACAGTGACGGACAAAGCAACCTTTTCAATCTCTATGCAAAGGGTAGAGGAGTGCAAAGCAACTTTGAACAATCCTGTTCTTCCTCACAACAGCGTTAGCCAGCCAAAGTCCAATTGGACGACAATGCTTACCAGACCTCGCTCGAAGAAAGTTAAGTGATCGAATAACAAGGAGTTTAGCTACTGGAGTTAAAATATGAAATTTGTTTTTTTCGCTATAATGGCAATTTTTGTCGCAACAGGTGATTGCTTGGCTGATGGCTGTGTATCCGGCAATTGTGTCAACGGTTATGGTACCTACGTTTGGTCAAGCGGTTCTCAATATTCAGGAGATTGGAAAAACCAACAGAGATACGGCTATGGAACATTTGTCTATTCCAGTGGGGAAACATACACTGGCAATTGGAAAAATAACAAAAAACATGGTCAGGGAACCTATATTTGGCCAGGTGGTTACCAATTTTTCGGTGGTTGGATGGATAATTTGGCCCATGGCAAGGGAGTTTACACATACCCAAATGGAGAGAGGTCTGCCCAGGTGCTCAATATGGGACAATTGGTGTCGGAAGAAAAAATTTCTCGGCAAAATTCGCAGCCGCTACTCGAAAATAATACAACACCAACACCATCAAGCCCCCCTTCTGGTCGCCGTTGGAAAAAGGCAAATTAGCAATACAATCATGACCAATGAAGCATAATTATCCCTTGTAAAGAGAGGGGTTATTGGAGAGAGGAGTCCGCCTTTGGCTTTCTCCCGTTGTCGGGGGAGGAGATAGCTGCATCAGTTGTTTCACCAAGTGGCGGAGGTTGTTAGATAAGGTTTTTAAAAAAGCTTTTTATTTTACAGTGGGCTATCTACTGGCAGGTTGATGTGGGGGCGAAATGAATAATCAGGTGCAGCAAAATTGTAATCGCCAATTAAGAATAGAAAAAACATGAAAACTATTGAACCCTATAACGGTTTTGAGCAAGGACCGATTCGTCCCCCCAGTGAAGCGGAAAGTCTGCTGATAAGGATTACCCGTAATTGCCCGTGGAATCGATGTACTTTTTGTCCCATCTATAAGGATGCCACGTTCAGCCTGCGCCCTGTAGATCATGTGCTAAAAGACATTGATGCGGTTCGTTTTTATGTTGATGCAATTATAGGTGCTGAAAAATCCGGAAGTATCATTTCCCGAAGAGAGCTTGCAAAGCTCACACAGAATGGAGGTAAAGGTGATTTCCGAGCCCTCCACGCTGCGTCTGCTTTCGTTGCCAACGGGATGAAATCAATTTTCATCCAAGATGGAAACAGCCTGATTATAAAACCAGACGATATCATCCATATATTGCTTCATCTTAAAGGAGCTTTCCCTCAGGTGGAGCGGATAACCTCATATGCACGTTCTCATACCATCGCCAGGATAAGCGATGAAAATATGAGTCGTATGGCCAATGCAGGTCTAAATAGGATCCACATAGGGATGGAATCCGGCTCGGATAAGGTTCTCAAGATGGTAAAAAAGGGTACCGACAAAGCAATGCAGATTGTTGCCGGAAAAAAAGTCAAACAAGCCGGTATCGAATTATCGGAATACGTTATGCCGGGACTTGGGGGCAAAGCATTGTCACGGGAGAACGCTCTGGAAACTGCTGATGCCCTGAATCAGATCAATCCTGATTTTATTCGCTTGCGAACCCTGGCTATTCCTGCCGGAGCACCGCTCACAGAGCAATTTAGAGAGGGCACTTTTGATAAAATGGGTGAAGTCGATACCGCTAGGGAATTACTCCTTTTCCTGGAAGAGTTGGATGGAATCGGCAGTAATGTAAGAAGTGACCATGTACTGAACCTCTTTCCTGAAATTGATGGAGTGCTTCCTGATGATAAAAAAAGAATGATACAACCTCTTCAGGAGTTCCTGCAACTTGATCCCGATGAGCAAATGATTTTCTGTGTTGGCAGAAGAACCCATAGAATAGCAGGGTTCAGTGATTTGGGCAATCCGGTACAACGTGCTTATGCCTTGGAAATGTGTGCAGAGCTTGGCGCAACAATAGATAATTTTGATAGTGTTATTAATTCTCTCATGCAACGGTTTATTTAGTATCTTCACGAAATATGTTTTGCGGTTTTACAATTTGTAAGGGGGGGCCATTTACATGTTTGGGCGCTAAGATCTTCACGTGTCAAAAGGGGGGAATTCCGCCCTTGCTTAACTTGATTTTTGGTGGAAGTTGTTCATGTCCAGACTGTTACGTATCTCTCAGTCGAGACAGCGCCCATTTGCCAAGCCTGACTTCTTCTCAAGAACGGTATATTAACCATTCTTCGTATGGTGAGCTCTTTTCCTACGAATACCGAGGCGTGTGGCCAGATTGTGCAGATTGCTGCGATTCATGTCCAAATCACGAGCTGCAGCGGACCAGTTGCCATTATTTTTTTCAAGAGCGGAGTTGATGAGGCGTATTTGATATGATTTCAACTCATCACGAAGGGATATTTTGTTGAAGGCTTCGGGGAGAGGGGGCGTTGAGGGCGCAGGGTTGGTATAAATGGCAGCACCGAGATCCCCTGCCAGGTGATTAGGTTGAATGAGTATGATATCTTTGTGATTACTTTCAGAAGATGCTTTTAAAACTGATCTGGATATAATATTTTCCAATTCACGAACATTGCCCGGCCAGTTGTAACGATGAAGGAGCTGTAGCGCCTCTTTGCCGATTCGCACTGCGCCAAGCCCAAGGCGCGTCATTGATCGTTCTGCAAAAAAACCGGCGAGAATTGCGATGTCGTCTTTTCTTTCTCGAAGTGCGGGAACTGTTAATGGGTACACGTTCAATCGATGATAGAGGTCTGCTCTGAACCTTCCTGCTGTAACCTCCATGGCTAAGTTTCTGTTTGTTGCAGCAAGTAACCTCACGTCCACATGGATCATTTTTTCAGAGCCGAGTCGTTGGATTTCTCCCTCTTGGATGACCCGCAGGATCTTAGCCTGGATCCCAAGTGATAACTCACCGATTTCGTCAAGAAAGAGGGTGCCGGTGTTGGCTAGTTCAAATTTACCTGTGCGATCATTATCTGCCCCGGTAAAGGCACCTTTGACATGACCAAAAAGTTCACTCTCTGCCAGGGATTCTGGGAGTGCAGCACAGTTGAGATAGAGTAAAGGTTTGTTTTTCCGATGTGAATGGTTGTGGATAGCCCTGGTGACAAGTTCTTTGCCAACCCCGGTCTCTCCAAGAACGAGAATAGTGAAGTCGGATTTTGCCACCAGTTCAATTTCCCGGCGAAGGTCTTCCATGGCCTTACTTTTGCCAAGAATTTTTCTTCCCTTTTGTAAGAGCATATCTTGCATTAAATCAGTGGCGATCTGCCCATTTCTTTCAGCTTTCTTCTCAAGGGCTGTCAGCAAATCAGCTGTCTGCATCTGGGCACCGGCCATGGAGGCGACAGTCTTTAAGAACTGGAGTGGGAGGTGGTCAAAGGCTCCGGGGGCAAGAGCGTCTGCAGTGAGTACTCCAACCAATTGCTGACCCACAAAAAGGGGGCATCCCAAACAGGCATGAATCTGGTGTGAGGCACCCGGGTCTTTGATTAACAGACCGTCAAAGGGATCAGGGAGGGGGCTGTCTTTTGAGAAAAGAACAGGTTCAGTGGAGCCGCATATTATATCAAGGCGTGGGTACATCTGCCGAGAATATTCTCGTCCCATGGCATCCGGGGTTAATCCTTTAGCTGCAAGGGGGATCAGTGTGTCACCTTGAACACGGAGTAGCGTTGCTGCATCATAAGGAATTGCCTTATGCAGGACATCGAGGAGGCGCTGGTAACGGTCTTCGGCGCTCAATATGTCGGTTAGGTTGGCTGCCAATGCCGCGAGAGTATCTAATTTGTCCATAGTTGTTAAATATACAACAATGTTGTCGAATGCACAACCTGGTTGTGTATTCAAAATCACAACATGGAACCTAGTCTATTGAAATTATAGAATATAAAATTTGGCACGGCTGTTGCTATACTACAGATAAGAAATAATAAGTAATGGAATTTTGAGGCTTAGACAAAGGAAGGCGAGGGGAGTTCATGTCAATGATTTGAAAAAGGTAAATCGTTAATGGGACGTTTAACAATTGAGTAAACAAGTTAAAAAAAGGAAACAATATGAAGGTCGTAAAACTTGAAGAAACAAGTGAGTTTAATTCGGGAAAAATGAAAAGATTTTTTCTGGTAGAGGATTCATCTTATTTTAAAATTATCAACTTCAACCTTGATGAAGGAGTTGTCTTTCCGGTTCATTCCCATGACCTTGATGGGGACCTGTCAATTCAGGTGCTTGAAGGAGAGGGGTATTTTCTTGGTGAAGCCAATGCGGAAATACCTGCAAAACAGGGAGATATTCTTATCTCTCAGATTCGGGAGCCTCATGGTGTGAAGGCCAAAACTCAAATGAGAATTCTTGTGACAATTGCGCCTCCGATTTGAGCAGCTGAAAAGGAAACAAAGGGAATTGTAACCTAACTCGTTGAACCCTCAAAAGGGGAATGTAATGGCTGGAAAAATAGTAATAGACCAGGATGAATGTATCGGTTGTGAAGCATGTGTAGAGACTTGTCCTTCTGTCTTTGTCTTTGATGAGGAGGAGGGGAAAGCCGCTGTTGTTGATGGCGCGGATTCTTCTGAAGAGTGTGTTGATGAGGCAATTGCCTCATGCCCAGCAGAGTGTATTTCCAAGGAATGACAAAAATACGTTGAGTTTTCTTTGTTGGGGGTAGTTCCGATGTGGACGATTTCTGAAATATTTCGATATGCTATTTTTATCGGTGGATCAGTTATACAAAAGTGTTTTGACGTAGATGGAGCGTTGTTTGAATTCAAATTATAGCTACAGGTCAGGTTGATATTATGTCGTTTAGCGTAACATGAATAGCATAATACCATGCTTGAGGAGAGATGTTTGTGTAATGGATCGTTAGGCTGGGATTATCTGCTCACCATCAAACCATCTGGTTATAAGATTTTGATTTTGTATAAGGAGTGCCACTGTTGAGGAAAGTTCCCTTTGGGCTGATTGTCGTCCCAGCTGGCTCATTGCTCGGTCGAAGCTAATGGAGTAGGCTTCACAGCTTCTCTTTAGGTCGGGGTAACACGGGATTGGTATTATCCTTTTTTGTGAATATCCTTTTTCGCATTGTCTCGCATCCAATGAGTGGTAACCGCGACAGGTGAATGGGCGTACTTCATAGATCCTGCAAAGTTGCTTTTCTTGGTCAAAGAAAAGACATGGAACCCTGTTTTCCAGCCACCAGTTGAGATTTTTGTTCGTTCTTGAAGAGAACAGGTCCTGAGAATTTTCAATCTGTTCACGGTATCGATCAATTTGTTCATCTTTTTGCAGGAAGTTGAGGATAACCAGGACTTCAGGTATGGATGCAGTCACTTTCAAATGACAGCAGTAACCACAACCTGATGAACATTGGATCTCAGAATTGTCCATATCAACCAGCTGGGACAAAAAATGGCGATGCAGAAAAGAAAGCGTGTCGATGTGTAACCCTTTTAAACGCACCATCTCATGAATTGTCTGACAGTTCGCTTCTATGATGGGCTTGAATTTATTGTAAGATTTCATTGTACAACTGCTTGTAAAGGCAAGGCAACTCCAAGGGGGTATGGGCAATACAATTCAGCAGTCATATTGTATGGGGACGCTTGACCGCTTTTTATGACTGTGGAATCTATCCGTTCTTAACTTTCTCTCGCTTTCTTGGGAGTAGCGGATTGCTCTATTTGTGGACTGACTGCAAATTTTTCAATGAGATGACCAACTGTTAATCCTTGAACCAGGATGGAAAATGCCATAATGGTATAGGTGATGGCGATTATACTATCGCGTTCAGGTCCCAATGGCAGGGAAAGGGCAAGGGCAACGGATATTCCACCTCGAAGACCGGCCCAGGTCAGGATGCGGACTGTTCCTCGATCAATAATATGAAATATTCGTAAAAAACTGCTCACGGCACCTACGCTGAGAAACCGACCGAGGAGGACCATTGGGATCATAAGGGCTCCGGCCAGAATTAGACTCATATTGTGTGGAAGAATGAGATATTCCAGGCCGATAAGTACAAAAAGAACGGCATTGAGGATTTCGTCTATCAGTTCCCAGAAGGTATCCAGGTGGCGTCTGGTCAGAGGAGACATAGCGAAATGGCGGCCATGGTTTCCGACGAGCAGGCCGGCCACCACGATAGCCAGGGGGGCAGAGACATGGAGTAGCTCGGCGGAACGGTATCCTCCAATGACTGTGGCCAGGGTGATCAGGACTTCAACCTGGTACTTATCGACCCGTTTGAGGAGTAAATAGGTGATATAGCCAACCAGTGCTCCATAGACAATTCCACCAACGGCCTCAACGAAGAAGAGGTGGGCGATCTCGCTTAAGCCAGGTTCTTCTCCTCCCTGTACAAAGGCAAGCAATGCCAGGAAAACAACAACCCCGATGCCGTCATTAAAGAGGGATTCACCTGTTACTGTTGTTTCCAAGTTCTTCGGCGCCCCCGCTTTTTTCATGATTCCGAGGACGGCAATGGGATCTGTTGGGGAAATGAGGGCTCCAAAGAGTAAGCAGTAAATCAGCGGCAGATCCATACCGAGCACAGCAAGTAATGCCCAGGCAAGTCCACCGACGAGGAATGTGGAAAAGAGGACGCCGACTGTGGCCAGGAGAAAAATGATAGTTTTTTGTTTGAGAAGGTCGTCGAAATTGACATGCAAGGCTCCGGCAAAGAGAAGAAAGCCGAGCATTCCATGCATGAGCGTATCGTAGAAATCAAGCTTGGAAAGGAGTTCCTGGGCGTATTCGGTAAGAGAAAAAAAACCCATTTTTCCAAGAATCATGAGGATTAAGGAAAAAATCAAGGACATGGCCATCAGGCCAATGGCACGTGGCAATCCAATAAAGCGCTCGTTGACAAAGCTGAAGAGAGCTGCAACGGTGACAAGAATGGCAACAATATCAAAAAAGGTCATGGGTCAGCATACATCTTTGCAGGTTTGGAAGGCAAGCGTGTTTGGTTTTTATTAGAAAGAAACTATTTTGTGATGCTATTTCTACCCCTCAAAGAGATGAGAGTGAGCGTTCAGGGGGTAAGGTCTTAGTTTTTTGAAAAAGGAAGAATGTTATTCTCTTTCTTTTTCGGGTGGTTAATAAAAAAAAGCGGGAGCAGAAATAGGTGATTTCTGCTCCCGCTTTTGGGTTTGTCTAACTGTTATTTCAGTTTAAAAGGAGTTTTTTGTCAGGTCAGGTACAGAGGAGCTTACAAACAATTATATGTTCGTATTGAGATTGTCACTGTCAAAACTTTCATCGTCCAAGGTTTCCTCGTCACTGGTGTCACTGGTGTCACTGGTGTCACTGTCGTCACCTTCACTGTTCACGCCATCGTCGTCATGATACTCATCGGCGTCAGCATTTTTTTCCATCTCTGCCTGTTCCTGCTGGAGACGAACTGCTTTTGGAATTTTTGATTCTGGTAGAACGAGTTCCGTGATTTTTTTGATTTCTCCCTTTAGATCCGGATCATCCTGACAGACAGGACATTCTTCGGCATGTGCTTCTATAAAAGCAACCATGCGGGCAGGGGCCATAGTTTCGTTGCTTACATGAATATACCATGATTTTATCTGTTTAAGGAGTCTTTCGCACTGCATACTTTTCTATATGTACCTGGACTATGATTTTGATGGGGAAGAAAAATGATTTTTATTTTTCTTCGATTTATCAGTAGATTATAAATTTAACAGAATACGCATTTTGTTCTGAGAAAGCAAATTATAAAAAATATATCATATTAAAAAGTTGTCTTCCAGTACGATTATTATTACAGTGAGAACTAATGTGGAAGTGGGCAGGGCACTGGTGGCCCTCCCGGACTTCAAATCCGGTGTGTCGGGTTAATGGCTCGACAGGTGGG
Organism: Desulfocapsa sp.; assembly: GCA_030145625.1. Taxonomy (GTDB): domain Bacteria; phylum Desulfobacterota; class Desulfobulbia; order Desulfobulbales; family Desulfocapsaceae; genus Desulfocapsa. The sequence continues at coordinate 17,561 of JAQYVF010000088.1, forward strand.
TTCGATTCCCATGCACTTCCGCCAC
>JAQYVF010000039.1 GCA_030145625.1 Desulfocapsa sp.
GTAACCAAGGATCTGCGTGCATTTTTGAATATGCATGCCTTTTTCATTGGCTGTCAGACTTGTCACGCTCGTCCGGAAGGAGAAATGGCCACTGGAGTCTATAAGTGGTATGGGCGTGAGACTGGTGAGATTATCCCAAGCCCGGTGAATGATGCTCCTCCGGGTACTTACAAGGCTAAAATTATCCCCTTTATCAATGAAAATGGTAATCAGGTACGGATCGACAGTAAGGCAAAGATCGATTTCGTCGAGCAATACAGGCTCAATGAAAAAGAGCTGTCGGAAGGCCAGAAATCTAAGGCTAAGAGTATTATTCATAATATTGTCAGTAAAAAACCGGTGATATGTGAAGAATGCCATTCCAAGGACAACCCTCTCTTACCGCTCGCTGAGCTTGGCTATCCCCAGAGGAGAGTAGATTCTATTACCAGTACCGAGGTGGTTGGCATGATCAAGAATTACACAAAATTCTATATGCCGAAGATGCTCAATCCTGGTGTGAGTCATCCTGTTGAAACGGTGGAGCCGGTACTTCCGGTTCAGCCGACCCCGTTAACTCCGGAGGTTGAAAGCCATCCGCCCACTACTGGAACGGAAGGATAGATCGGCGGAAGTTCACTGGAGGCGGCTCTTCCTATAAGGGTCGCTTCCAGGATTTTGATTGAGTTGAGGTTGTATGAAAAGAATGGTTGATTGCTCTATATTGCTTGCCAAGGGCAAACAAGCAGGAGGACTTGTCCGTAACGGACTTATCCTCCTGTTTGTTTTTCTGATGATGGTCGGTCCGGTTTATTCTCTGAATCTGACATCTGTTACTCATCTGTTTGACATTCAGCATGATTTTAGGCAGCCCAGTGATGTTGCTGTGGCCAGCGATGGTTCCATTTATGTGGTGGATGGTGTCAATCAGTGTATTAAGGTTTTTGATTCGAAGGGGGAATTTGTTTTTTCCTTTGGTGAGGTCGGTGGCGGACCGGGGCAGTTTAACTATCCGTTGGGCATGGATATTGATGGCGCAGACAGGATTTATGTGGCTGACAGTGGAAATCATAGGGTTCAGATCTTTTCGACCAAAGGGCGCTTTCTCAATGAAATCAAGATGAAAAACAAAAATGGGAAGATGCCTGATCCAACTGATGTTGCCGTGGATAGTCATGGGACCGAGCTCTTTGTGGTCGATAACGACAATCACTGTATTTACAAATATGATCTGAAAACTCTCCAGCTGCTTGACGTTATCGGTCATGCGGGAATTGAGCGGATGGAGTTTCGCTATCCCTTTCTGATCACCATGGATAAAGATAAGTATCTTTATATTGTTGATGTGATCAATACCCGGGTCCAGGAGATGACCAACGATGGGAAGTTTGTCCAATTCATAGGTGACTGGGGGGTTGAGAAGGGTCAGTTCTTCAGACCTAAAGGAGTGGCTGTCGATTCAGAGGGAATGGTCTATGTGAGTGACTCTTATATGGGAGTTGTTCAGGTCTTTGATGGTGGAGTTTTCCATTCTGTGGTTGGAGACGTGAGTACGAATGAGTTGTGGAGGTATAAGTCCCCGGTTGGACTTTTTGTAGATCAAAAAGATCGCCTTTATGTAGTCGAAATGTTTGCAGAACGAGTAAGTGTCTTCCAGATTAACCGATAATTTCATCAGTCTCTCAGGTGGTTTTGTTGTATGAAAAGAAAAGTTCAGGTATTCCAACGTTACGTGATTGGCCAGGCTTACAGAGCAGGTTCCGGATTTGTCATGTCGATTGCGGGAAGCAGTGGCACTGATAAACTCTTTTAGTACAGAGGGACAATCAACATGGTATTTTTTCTTGGTGAACAGTTACATATGAAACAGCTCCATTGTCTTATCTCTTGCGTGTTTCTTTTTTTTACTCTTCTTTTTCCTCAAATTGGTTTGGCCGAAGTCGAGGCCCCAAGCAATCCGAGTTCTGCAAAGGAATGTGCCCTCTGTCATTATCGCTGGATCGACACCTTCTTTCTTTATGGCAAAGGATCTGATCTGGTTCCCTATCAGGCGGACAAGGTTGTGGCTGAGGCAGAGATTTGTCATTCTTGTCATGATGGCAGTGTCGCCGATTCCCGTGCTCGGGTCTATAATGATCAGCATCATCCTATAAATAAACCGCCTCCTGCCGGCATGGAAATTCCAGAGATATTTCCTCTGGATAAAAAGGGTTTTATGCAATGTGCAACCTGTCATACTGCCCATGGAGTGCCAAGCGAAATGGGAATGGATAAGACGATTTTTGTCCGTACCTCAAACGATGACTCAGGGATGTGTCGACAGTGTCACAAGGACAAAGACGGTGGAGTAGATCAGGGAAACCACCCTATCGATTCGACCAAGATCAAGTTTTCTGCAGAAATTCGTAAATTGGGGGCCATGGAGGGAACCAGGGAAAATCAGGTTATCTGTGAGAGTTGTCACAGGGTGCATGGCGCTCCCAACGATAAATTCCTCATTGATAGTGTTCAGGGAGGCGGACATCTTTGTCTCGACTGTCACAGTGACAAGGAAGGGTTGCTTGATACGGTTCACGATCTGCGGATTAGTGCTCCTGATTCAACCAATCTGAAAGGCAAGACTCCAGCCCAGTCCGGAATCTGCGGTGTCTGTCATCTGGTACATGGGGCCAGTGAGGTGATGTTGTGGGCTCGAAAGATGCCGGAAAAGTCAACTGGGCATAAGGCCATGGATCTTTGCGTCAGTTGTCATCAAAAAGGCGGGATTGCCAAAAAGAAAATACTCTCGAAAAATTCTCATCCCTATAATGTCTCGATGAGCGACAAAGGGATGAATCCGAAATTACCTGTTTTCAATGTCGAAGGCAGGCGGGTTTCTCTGGGTAAGGGGATTCTTTCCTGTCCGACCTGCCATGATCCCCACAAGGGTAGAAAGATACAGCCTGGAGAGGAGATTGCTACTGGCGATAAATTTCTCCGTTTGACGAATAAACCTTCACCTGTGCTGTGCAGGGAATGTCATCCGGCAGAGAGCCGGGTGGAACTGACTGACCATGATCTTTTGGCGGCTGGTTCCAAATCGATGAACAGCCAGGGGCAGAGTCCGGTAGAGTCCGGAACCTGTGGAGTATGTCATCTGATTCATATGGCTGATAATGATGGACTGTGGGCAATTGACAGTAAAAAAGGGTCCAGACAGCCGGCAGAGGCGGTTTGCCTTGCCTGCCATAACAGTGACGGTGTGGCGGCAAGCAAGGTCCTTGGTAAGCGCTCCCATCCTGTGAATATCAATCCCAAAAAACGGGGAGTGACAACGACCCTGCCTCTTTATGACAGAAAAGGAAAAAAAGGAGAGGCGGGTTTGGTGACCTGTCTCACCTGTCATAATCCCCATCAGTGGGATCCGGCAAAAGAGCGGATTGGTCATTATCTCGGTCGGGAGGGTGATGGTAAAAATAGTTTCCTTCGTTTAAAAAGTGCAGAAGCTCCCACTCTCTGTGCTAACTGCCATACTGATCAGTCGTATGTGGCAATGACAGATCATGATATGACTATTCTTGCCCCCGGTTCCAGAAATTCGCTGGGCCAGACCCCGGATCAATCAGGTACCTGCGGAGCCTGTCATCTGGTTCATAACGGGAAAATCAGGGTGCGTCTCTGGGCACGTCAATTGGGAAGTGGGAATGGAATAATGGATAAGATGTGCAAATCCTGCCATAACAAGAAGGATATTGGAGTGAAAAAGGTACCCATTGTGGATTCTCACCCGCCAGGTATGCTGATTACCAATGTCGGGCGGAATACTAAGGGGGAATCGAACTATTTTCCTCTCTTTCAACGAAGAACGGGAAAAAAGGTGACCGTGGGCGATATTTCCTGTTCCTCCTGTCATGACGTGCATCGTTGGGATCCAAAGGTTGCCGGTCCAGGAACTGGAGAAAATTTGGAAGGACGGACCACTAATAGCTTCTTACGGATGCAGACGTATAAATTGATGTGTATAGACTGCCACGGGCTCGATGCCCTTTTCAGATTTAAGTATTATCACAATAGTAAACAAAGAGGACCGGTTGTAAATTAATCAGATATTGGGAGGGTTTTGCAATATACTGGGAACAATTCACACTTCTTAGTTACTAAATTGCCGAGGAAAGTCTTGAAAAAACATTCTTTTCTTGTTCTAACCCTAAATGTAGTAGCTTCAATTTCAGTTAAATGACTCATTCATTTAACTGAATTGACTGTACTGGGAGAAGAGGGAAGAGGAAGAATTGGGAGACTCGGATTGTATGTAGTCCCTGAAATGTGCTTTACAGCAAAAAAGAACATTGAAGGAGGAATAATGGTAGTTGGGAAAAGATCAAAAATGAAGGAAGGCAGAAAATACCAGGTTTTCAACAGTCCTTCGAGCCTGCTGTTTGCAGCTTTGGCTCTGTTGCTTCTGTTGGCTGCTCCAGTGCTTTGTACAGCTGCAGCGAAGGAAAAAAAAGCTGTTCCCAAAGTGACGGTGGTTTCTCCGCCGGATGGTGCTTTTATTACGGAACAGAAGGTCTTTCTATCCGGTTTTATCAGTGGTGCTAAAGCAGATAGTGTCAAGATATCCGGAAGTGGAATCAAGGTTGCCAAGGCCGTGGTGCCTGTTAAAGACGGGACCTTTGGTTCATTCATTACCTTTCAGAAGGGGAAAAACCAGTTTACAGTCTCAGCGGCTGGGGTGACCAGGCAAATTAAAGTCTATTATACGCCTAAAAAGGAACTGAAAAAAGGGCAAAAGGCTCCGGATGGGTATAAGCGTTTTTATATTCATAGTAATCCTGGTGAACTTAACTGCAAAGAATGTCACAGTTTTCGGCGTGGTAAATTCAATTTCGGGCGTATTTCGCCTGCCCGCAGTACCTGTACTACAGGTGAATGTCATCCCAAAATAGGTAAAGATGCGGCCCATGTTCATGGACCGGTTGGTGCCGGAGTCTGCATATCCTGTCATAATCCCCATGGTTCCTCCGAGCCGATGCAGATGGAACGCACCGGTCAGGAACTCTGTCTCGTCTGTCATGAGGCCAAACGTAAGGAATTTGATCAAGATGTCATTCATCCTCCGGTAGAAGAGGGATGTGTTGACTGCCATGATCCACATCAATCTCCCATGCGTTTTCAGCTGCGAGGCACAGGCAAACAGGTAAGCAGTCTTTGTTTCAATTGCCACGAAGAGGAAATCTTCACCAAGAAACATCAGCATGGTCCGGTGGCAACAGGTGACTGTATTGCCTGTCATTTTCCACATGCTTCAGCCAACGACAAATTACTGATTGCCCCACTTGAAAAAGGTTTGCTCTGCTACGAGTGTCATGAAAATGTTAAGGAACAGATGGGGAGAAAAGTGATCCATGAGCCAGTGGAAGAGGATTGCGGCAACTGTCATGATCCACATAGTTCTGAGACACGATTTCAGCTGGTAGCTCCCACCGAAAAACTTTGCGAGAGCTGTCACCGCGATGTTTCTCCGGATATCTATGAGGCCATAGATAATGCGGTCTACAAGCATGAGCCGGTTGCTAAAGGTCGGTGTGTCGATTGTCATGTACCACATGGCTCTGAAGTGGCCTCTCTGCTTAAAGGGAAAGGAATCAATCTCTGCGGTACCTGTCATGAAGAGCTGGCAGATGAAATCGCCAGCAGTAAGAATATGCATGGTCCTGTAAAAACTGGGGCGTGTGCTGAGTGTCACAATGTTCACGGTTCAGCGTTCAGTCGTCTTCTGGTACGATATTTTCCGGAAGATTTTTATAATGAGTATAAACCTGAAGAGTATGACCTCTGTTTTGGCTGTCATAACAAGGACGTGGCCAAGACCAGGAATACAAACAAATTGACCAATTTCCGGGATAAGGAGTACAACCTCCATTTCTTCCATGTGAACATGAAGAAAGGAAGAAGTTGTCTCGCCTGTCATAGTCCCCATGCCAGTAATCAGGCCAAGCATATTCGCTACGAAGTTCCTTTCGGCAGATGGTCTTATCCTGTCGAATATACACCTGACAAGAATGGCGGCGGTTGTCTGGTCGGTTGCCATGCTCCGAAAAAGTATAATCGCAATAAAGCAGTCGGAAAACCGAGTAGATAACACCGGAGATTTTCTCTCCCTATTGATAAGGGTAGGGGGAGAAAGGTGAGTGATACGGTTTTTAACTCATTCAGCCATTGGCGGGCATTAATCGCTAATGGCTGAATTACAGTAAGGGTTGTATTCCCATAGCTAAGTAAGTCCAATGAGATATTCTCATCTCCTCCTGATTGCTTCAGAATGAAGAGGGGGAACGTAGAGTGCTCAGTGAACGAATCTCAATTGCCGGTAAATTCATATAGTTTGAAGTTTTGTAGAAGTGTATAGGCCCAGGTGAATTATTATGAATATTTAGGAAGGAGTATCTATGTTGTGGAGAAAGCAAACCGATTCTTATCGGAATAAACACCTGATTGTCTTGATCCTGTATTTTACCGGGCTGCTGATTCTGACCGATAGTAGTCTTGCCAAATCTTTTCCTTTCCGTGCCTTAAGTGTCGGCAAGCCCGTACCGGAAGCGAAGTTTGTTGGCTACAAAGGAGAGGAAGCAAAGAGTATTAGTTCCTTTGCAGGTAAACCGCTACTCCTTGCCCTTTGGGGTGGGGATCTTGCAGCCAAGAAAAAGAGGGCTGTCAAGACTCTCAAGGCAGTTCAGAAATTGGATACCTATCTGAAGGAAAAAGGGGTTTCTGTTCTGGTTATTAATATGCAGAATGATCAGCAGAACGTGGTCGATGAGGTTTCTGAGTTGGCCGGTTTAACAATGCCGGTTTACAAGGATGCTTCTCAGGAGGCCTATAGCAGTTTTGGCGTTTATGTTCTGCCATCCCTTCTTTTGATTGATACAAATGGAAATGTGAGTGGTGGTACCGGTTACAGTAAGGATATCGCACAGCGTCTACGTGGTGAGGTCGATGTGATGCTGGGACTGATAACCCCTGAAGAGCTTGAAGCTGAACTGAACCCTGTGATGAAGGAAGTGCCGAAAGAGGAGAAACTTGCCCTGCGTCATATGCAGATGGGCACGGTCATGAAAAACAAAGGGATGCCAGATGCTGCCATCCGTGAGCTTCTAACAGCCCTTAAACTTAATCCTTCCCTGTATGAGGCGAAGGTTGAGTTAGGTTGTCTGTACCTTGAAAAGGGTGACCTCGATGACGCTATCAGGGAACTTGAAGCTGGTCTTGAGGGTAAGCCGGAATCGATTGAGGCGGAGATCTGTCTGGCACGGGTGAGTGCTGCAATGGGTGAGGTGGATGAGGCCGTGATGGACCTCAAGGCCTTGCTGTTCCGTAATGGTCGTAATTCTGACCTGCACTTTTTCCTGGGAACTTTCCAGGAACTGCAGGGAAAGCATAAAGAATCTGCACAGTCGTATCGCAAGGCCTTTGAGCTTCTTCAGCGAAAGACCATGTTTCATGAATAGGCTGTAACAAAATTCTTCTTGAAGGTGGTTTTGGTTGTATGACCAATTCTGCCTTCAGGAAGGGTGGGTCCTCTCTGTTAAATCCTTCCTATACTATACTATCACAAAAGGTCTTGCCCTTGCCGCTTTGCCAGGTGAGTTGTCACGCGACAGTGATCAGCAAGATCGTGAGCGCCTTTCCCCACTGTTTTTTGATTCTTGATGGGTCGAATTTAGGCCAAAAAATCCTTGTCTTGCTCTTTACACTCTACAGGTAAATGGGTTCGGGAAAGAAAAGGTCTCCCTCTTCACCTTTAATATCCGGAGGTGTTAACTCCTCATCGTAGGGTATGTTTTCCTGTTCCGGATTCTGAAACAGTGGAAATTGGTATTCAAACTTGACATTGAGAATCTGTACACGTTGGTTGAAGAGATCGGCAACAATCAGGTTCCCTTGCCTGTTGAGAGCGAGACCTACAGGATATTGAAACCAACCCGGACCGGTTCCCATCCCGCCAAATTCATACATGAACTTGCCTCCAAGATCAAAAATCAGGATGGTATGTCTCATATAATCTACTACATAGAGAGCCTTTTTCATTTCGTCAACCACCAGGGACTTGGGACGACTCATCTTGCCGGTTGATCCACCTTTCTGGCCAAAGGAGAAGAGCAGCTCTTCAGTGTGGCTGTAGACGTAGATTTTACTGGTTTCTTCGCTGAGAACGTAGAGGTGTCCTTCAGAATCTGTGGCGACATGTGCCACCTGAACCGGTTCCAGTTCCTGGTTTATGATTGTTTCACCATTTTCATCTATTGTTGGCTGCAGATTAGGGGGAAGAAGGTCCCTCATGTCAGTTATACTGCTCTCTTTTTGGGCAGGATCTTCAATCGCTTCAGTCACCGCAAGCAGTTCCGGGAGCCCATCGGCTCCTTCATCAACAGGCATCACTAAGGTGTTCTCAGTGATGAGTTTGTCCATAGGTTTTAGCCAGTGAGAGAAATTGCCTTCGGGGTCCAGGACCAGAAGACCTCGAGTGTTTTGGCCGGAAATATACATGTTGCCGGATAAACCAATGACCATGTTCTTGGGAATAAAATTTTCAGCTTCCGGTATGGAGGAAAAGACTATTTCTTTTTCAGGGAAAAAGGCGGGGTTAAAAGAGGTGATCCGGGCAGGTTTGTCTTCTGAGTTGGATTGACAGAGATAGATCGTACTGGATTTGTCGACATAGACTCCCCTTGGAGAGTCGGCCCCTCGGCCTTTGCCAAGGGAGACAGTGGGGAAAAAGTTGGAACCATAGACAATAACTTTGCCCTCACCACCGGCAACGACGTATGTCTCATCCATCTGCCTGTCGTACATGACGGCTGACGGATAACGGAGTTTTTTCCCAAGTTCATCAGTGTTGAGAATAGCTACAACCTCAACACCCACTTTCCCTTCTTCTTCAACTATGGCAAAGCTCTGGCCTGACAGACTCAAAAAGAGACAAGTTACCAACAAAATGGCTGGGAGAAGTCTTTTTTGAAAATTAATTGTTATGGCATTTACTGCATACATGTCCACCTAATATATCTCCAATAAGTAGGTATCGGTAACTGGAACCATGGGGGTTGTGACAACTGGTACAGGCAAGTTCCCGATCTTTACGGCGAGGATCGATTTTTCCTTTTAAAGGATGGTTGCCAACCGGGTGACCCTTTTCTACATCGATCAAATTAATATGGCAACTGACACAAAGTTCGTTTATCGGTTTGTATAATTGAAAGCGGTTGCCACTGGCATGGGGACTGTGACATGCGACGCAGCCTCCACCAATGACTATGCCATGGGAGTAAAAACCTATGGACTTTTTACCGGTATTCTTCTTGTCGCCATGGCAGCCGATGCAGAGGGCAGTTTTCCCTTCGGCCCAGAGTTGAAATTCAAAGGCATCTCCATGGGGATCGTGACAGATGGTGCAGTCACCGGTGCCGACTGGTCCATGGACGTGTTCTTGATTTCTAAATTTTATTTTGTTGATATGGCATTGAAAACAAACATCATCTACTCGGCCGGTGAGCAGGGTGATTTTGGTATTGCCAACCCCTTTTCTGTGGCAGCTCATGCAGTAGATATTTGCAGCTGGTCCGTGCAGCCACTCTCCTTTACTGTGCAGGGCGCGGTGGCAGGAAAAACAGACGGGTGAATAATCCGCATTTTTTTTCAGGCGCTTCACATCCAGGCCATGACCATTTGGTAGCTGCTCGCTGTGGCAGAGGCCACATTCTTTTGGGACCACTGCTGTTCGATGAAAAAGGAAGGCCTTTGGATCTTCAAAGTTGATGTTGAGCAGGGTTCGCACCGGGATATAGTGGATTTTCAGTTCCGCTTCTCCGGGGTTGATGACAAAGGTGTTATCTCCCTTTTTCAAAGGGAGTGTGTAGTGAATGTAAGACAAACCATCTTTTTCATAAAGCCCCATGGGATCTATCACCTGATCTTCTCCAGCCCTGTTTTGGGCGGTGGCCACTCGTAAACTGGACAACTCATCTTTGCTGGAGAGTTTGAGGATCAGGGTGGACTGGGGACGCCTTGCCTGGATCATGATGGGATTGGGCGAGACAGGAGAAATGATGGTGTAGGCAAAGGATACGTCTGCCAGGGGCAGGGAAAGAAAAAGACAGGTGAGTACTATCCTTTTGATATTGCAGAAAAATGGGCTGAGTGTGACTGGCATGGGGTTCTGGTTCCCGGGCTGCTCCTAAGCGGGTGTTTGTCTATAAATGGTTGTTTTTTCCTTACCTTTTATTGCCCTTAAGATTTAAACCTATAAATATCAACTGGATACCTGTGGTTAAATTTGCCGAGCGGCTCGATTTAGAAAAAACTATCTCGTTAATGGACAGACGCTTAAGAGGAGTATGTTTCATTTCATAAATATTTTGAAAAGTTTATAACAAATACTCAGTTATGATGAAAATAACTACACTTTTCTTTATATTTTTCGCGATTATCAGGTCTTAAACTGGGCCAGGGCTTTCTCAAGTTCTTTGACCCGCTCTTGCACACCACTATCTTCTGTCGTTATGTCTATGGCTTCAGTCAGGGCTGCCAGTGCATCCTTGCTCTTTTGTACCCTGCCCCTGGTCTTAATGGTTGTCTTGTTTACCTCTTCGGCAAGATCCTTAAGCACATCATTTTTTCGCAGACAGATAAGCGTGGTGAGGTCGCCTTCCTGGATAGGTTTGAGACTTTGTTCTATGCGGAAAATAGGTCCGGCAATTTTCTGGGGTAGAAACAGAGAAAGGATTATGCCACTGACAAGGGCAATAACACTACCGGCAGCCACCACAGGCAAGAGGAGATCGCTGACTCGTCGTATCTTGATATGGGCGTCAAAAAAAGAGGAGGTAAGCTCATGCCTAGCATAGAAGTACAGTATCAGGGCGGCAACCAGAGAACTCAAAATAACCATTAGCAGAATGCGGATTAGGAGCCATTTCTGGAAAAATTTTTTTACATTCAGATTTAGTCGTTTTCTCTTCTGGACGGGCATTGTTTTTCCTTATAGATAATTTGCTGTTACTACGATGGGAACACACTGGCAGACAGGCAGCAGTGTGGTAAATCAATCATAATTTTTGTGACAGCCGAGACAGAGCTCCTGTTTGGTTCGGCGTCTTATTCTGGCAATATTGTCTGAAGAATGCATGTCGTGGCAGGTCATACAGTGCATTTTACCGTTATCGAGTAACGGTAAATCAGCAGGAAAGATCATTCCACGTTTGGGAAGGACATTGATAGGGTGACTGGAATCGTCCTGAAATTCCTTGTGACAGTTCAGGCATGAAGTGATGTTGGTGTCATAGCTGCTTTTCATGATAACATGCTGGACAGGCTCGCCATGCGTCAAGTTATTGGCAGGCATAATGATCTGCGAACGTAATTCTTGATGACTGCCGATACTCAAGTGCGTCGGCTGATTGGCAGTGATGGTTATGAAGTAATCTTCTCCAACGGCTGATAGTTGATGATTGAGTTCTTCCTGGAAGGAGGATTGTCTGGCTGGTGTATTTCTGCCTGAAGTTTCGCTTGAGCCGATCGACCTGGTTGAAAAGGTAAGGGGCTGAGAGACCGTCTTGTTGCCGTGCATATCCGTTGATATCACTGTGTAGGTGTAATCTTTACCGGGAGTAACCGGGGCAATATTAATGGTATGATTGGTTCTAAGATGATGGTTAATCCGTGTCTTGTGGTTGAGGTTCCCCATGCCGTAGTGGATTTGCGCGTCTGACGGCTCGTCTGTCCTCCAGCCGATAGTAGCTGAATAAAGGATACCCCGTTTTACTCCGAGAAACTGAATGTTGGATAGTTGAGGAGGCTGTTCATCTTTGGCGAGTTGTGAGAGCTTTTCGACTGGAGGCAGTTTAATGGACGTCACTTTTGATTGACCATTTCTGCCTGCTGTTTGGATAAAAAGGGTGTTGTCCACTTTGCTGGACGGAAGCAGGAAAAAGTGTGTCCGGGCGGGCTCATAATGTTTCTGGTGCCAGGTGACTTTCTGTCTGTTTTCACGTCTTGTGGTAGTAGAGGGGCGATTGTTCACTGGACTGGCGTATTCGTCAATGTGACAGGTGCTACATTTCTTGTCAAGGAAAGGTGGGTGGATGTGAGAGTTGTTGAGACTCTTCTTGTAGGTATTGTCGTGGCATGTGAGACAGTTATCCCCTTCAGTGGTGGTGCTGCTGACAGTTGCCCAGGAGAGCAGCACTGCTAAAACCGCGAGAGGTATACTTTTCAGGTAGTATGTCATTGTGCAGACCATGTGGTGAATAATAGAAAGGTGAGATTGGTTCTCCTTATCCCGTATGTTATTTTATCGTGGAAAGGGAGAGTAGTCACCTATTATTTTTAAAAATACTACCAGCACGTCTTAAGACATCTCTTTTATATACTTTTTTAACTCCTGTGGGATAAGGGGCAGAAAGGGGGCAGTTCAGTTAATTCAAGACTGCCATACCCTTTGGCCGGGCCCCTAGCGGAATACGACCCACTATTTTGCTGGTTACGGGGTCAATGATTTCTAGGGACTTTGTTGACCCATTTCCAGCGTAAATCCATTTGTTGGTCGGGCTGTAAGCCAGTTCAAGAGGGGTGCCGCTAAGAGTGATGGTTCGTGACACCCCCAGTTGACCATGCTTGAGAATGGAGATGGAATTGGAGCTATGGTTCGTCACATAAATGAGACCATTCGCTTCCAGGATACGCATGGGGGATAAATCAACCGGGATTCGTCTGAGAAGTTGGTTGCGGCTGAGGTCATAGACCATCACCGAATTACCACCTGATTCTGCGATGTAGAGGTAGTTGTCCCTGTAAAGCATCAAGCCTTCAGGACGACTGCCCGTACTGATTGTTTGCACCTGGGTCAAGGTCTCCGGATCCAAAAGAAGCACAGTCTGGGAGAGAGACAGGGTCACGGCGAGAAGATTCTGTTTTTCAAGGTAGAGGATATACGATGGTTCGTATCCTAGTCGATTTCGTATCTCTATGGAACCTGATTGGAGATTGATCTTTAAGATATTGCCACGTTTCCTGTCGACAACATAGGCCCATTGACTGTCAGGGCTCACTGCAAAATGGAGAGGTTTGCCGACCATCGACAGATGATACGTCTCTATGACTCGATTGGCTTCCGGGCCGATCTGTTTGATATTTTTGTCCTTTTCAGTAAGAGCAAAGAGATTGGCTGTCGGATTAATCGGAGTGCTGATCAGGTAGCTCGGTTCACCAGTGACTCCCAGGGAATCACAAACCCAGTTTTTATTGGTGCATATCATGTATACCGTATTGATTTCCGGGCAGGCTACATAGGCCACATCCACCTGCATGTTTTTGAGCTTGGGGGCCAGGCTGAAACTTGCTCTATCTCTATTCTCGGCGACAAAGGAAGCCATAACGTCCCAGGTCAAAAAAAGTGACTGGGAGTCACCTTTTGCAACATAGAGGAGATTGCGTATCTCCAGCACTGTTGCAGTGGGATCAGCTGTTGTATCAGTGGACTGGACATTGCGGCTGCTGGTAATGCGAAGCTGGCTGTAATAGCCGGGAGTGATGTAGGACCTGCCAAGAAAAATCTGTCCGCCGAGAATCAGTTGTGAATCAGCACCAATGGGATCGGGGATCAACGGAATCCAGCGGTTATTTTCTGCCAGTATTTCGATTGAGTGGATAAGGATTTTCAGGTCGGGACCTGTTTTCTCCTTGAGATTGAGAAAGAGAGAAATCTGTCCGACTTTATCTGAATCTCCTCCTGGGGAGCCCTGTTGAGAACCGGAAGGAGTAAACGTTCCATCGGAAGTTGCACAGCCGGAAAGCAACAGGAGAAGACAGCCAAGGAGTAGACGAGTAGCTTGTCGGTATCTGATTCTTTTTGTGGTATGCATCTGGGCCTTTTAAGTGAGGTAGCTGTGAGTTATTATGGTCCTTGCTTTAAAAAGGTATTCGGTAAGTACCTATGCCAGAACCTTGAGTATCTGCTTTTGTAGGTGTACCGCTATGGGTATGGCATTCCTGGCAGTCAATGGGAAAGCCAGCCCCCCTTGTATGGCAGCCAGTGCATGGGCCATCTTTGTAGTAGGGGGCGTCAGATACCTGGTGGTGTACATATTCCCAATAATTTGCATTACCGATACCTGCTTCGTCATCATCTATGTGACATTTCAGACAGATCAGGCCCCAATCTTTGGTCTCGAAAGTGTCGATGGTACCGGTGAGATCGGAGCCGTTGGCACGTCTTCTCATGAGCATTACACTCCCTGAGCCATGGGCTTCATGGCAATCGAGGCAGGAGAGAACAAAGTCAGTTCCGCCTGAGCTGGGGTCATAGGGCTCCTTGGTGGAGACAGTCCCATCCATTAGGCGAAGACCATGTTTGTCACCGGTATTGCCCCAGTCGATGGTCGAGAGGTTCCGATTGAGACTGGTGCTGAAGATAGTATCGGTGGTGGTGTGGCAGGTAACACAGAAGGCCACATAATCCGGAGTGCTGGCACGGCCAGCCGCATCATCGACACTGGCATCCGGTTCTCGGGTCAGTAGACTGCTTGAACAAAAGGGTGGTTCATATTTGGTGTTGTAGCTGCTGTCCATGGTTTCGGTCGTTCCCCACAGGGCGAAGTGGTCCGTGGGTTTTGACATGACCGAAAAGGTGGGGTCTTTGGCATTGGCCCAGTTCCTCTTGGCCAGGTGAGGGTTATGGCAGGCATCACAGGGATTGGAGTCGGCGGTGAACCAGGCAAAATTATCTTTGGCCAGGAGCCATATATCGTAGAGGTTGTGATAGGAGCGCTGGTTCATGGTGGTCATGATTGTGGTTGCTCCCTGGGGAGCACAACCAAAACTCTGGCTGTAATCGTTATTCAATACAGCTTGCGCAGATGTGGGAGAATTGTGGCAGTAAAAGCAGAAGTTATCTGCTTCGATAAAGGGTCCTGTTTTCTGGGCGGTGTCGATGTTTCTGGCGAAAAGCTCATATGAGGACGGCCCACCGGTGCTCGGTGCTGGTTCACTGCCTTCTATACTGGCATGTTGTTCATGACAATGGGCGCAGTTTCCTCGTGAATAATTAAAACCTGATGGAGGGCTATTACCGATTATCGGGCGAAAAACTCCTATGCTGCTTGAGCCGTGAGCAGAATCAAGATATTCGCCGGCCAAAAGAGAGGATGCCGATAAAAGAAAAGCGAAACAAGTCAGGAAAATAAGGATAGATCTCTTGACCAATAGATCTTGGGACATGGGATGTTTCCTTTGTAGATTAAGATTAGATAGACGTTTTAAACGTCTCATTCCAGTTGCTTCTTTGGAGCGGCAAAAATGAGACTACAGTTCAGAGAAGCAACGAAAAAAATTAATTTTTAGCGGTATGGCAGATAGCACATCCATTGTATCCATCAGCAGGCCAGCCCTTATAATTCCAGCGCAAGGCACCTGAATAAGGGCTGCCGTGGGCTCGATGGCAGGAGAGACACATTACCACCGCATCATTTGCCTGAGAGAAAACCTTTGTGTTCACGGTCGTGGAGGTATCGGCCGTGGCCAGAGGAGAAATGACACTGTATATATTATTCCCGTAAGTAGCACTGTTATTATACAGTTGGTATTCATCGGAAGAGACAGCGTTCGACATGTCATAGTCGGTTGGATGACGCAGCCATACACCTGTTCCGAAAGTTCCGCTGGAAGTCAGGCTGCCGGCTCCGTTATGAAAATATTTATGGCATTGAGAGCATAGGGAGCTGATGGTGCCGATGGAGGTTTCGGATTCGGCAGTACGATCGATTCCGTAATATTTATTGTGTTGTAGATCGGTGGGACGATATTCGTAGTCTCGATCACCAAACCCTTGGATACCATTGAGCATTCGATAACTGGTCGCAAGAGTTGCTCCAAGCTGCCAGGTCGTATGGTCTTTGTAATGATGACTTCCTTTGACGGCGGAGATCTGTTCGGTAACAGTTCTGTCTCCATGACAGCCCATGGTTCCGGAACAGCGGAGCTGACCGCTAAATGTCCCATCTCCTCCGGGAGGGACGGTGAGGAGCTGATCAGGGCCGACAAGACCATAGATGTTATGCCCCCTCCGATCATCTATATTGGAGACCCAGTAAAAGTTTCCACCGGCGAGGGTGTTGGAGTCGGCTTCCGTGCCTGTCTCTTTGTATTGCGGCGAGGTGGTGTCGAAGACGTAGGGAACCTTATTGATCCCGGTGTTCTGCCCGGTGTGGCAGCCAATGCAGTTGGCCACCAAAAGAGCAGGATTAGGGACCCCGCTGTCGGCCATCCAGAAGTTGTCCTGCGAGTTGTGCATGGTGTGGCAGGAAACACACGGCCCTGTAACGCTAGCCAGGGAGCAAAGAGGTAACAGTACTAAAAAGATAACTGTGAATAACCTGACAATGTTTATCATAATCGTCCCGTTCCATAGAGGATTCCATTGCGGTGGCTTCCCTCTTTTGCAGGGTAAGGGGACCCCGCTGTGACAGTCCTGCAACGGCAGGTTAATTTGCCTGACAGGCTTGAGCCTTTAAATTGAATTTGCCGGCTGAAGCCATGAACTACCATATTTTTTGTAATGCTTTCGGCTTTCCGTTTTTTGTCCATCTGTACATGCTCAGGTGAACTCATTGTTGATCTCACCCGGCCAGGCCAAGATGATTTCAATTGCAGGAGTTACCTTTAGCCCTCAGTCTCTTATGGCCACCTTGTAAAATTTCCTTTTCGCCCAAACTCTTCCTCATGCTTCGATTTTGAACGAAAATTCTAATTTTTCAAGTTACCCATATGTTACCATTTCATTTATCGTTTGAAAATCTCCACTCTGGCATTTCCTTCATCCACCAGGCAGAGTCTTCCCCAGGGATCAAAGCGAATTTCACTTGGGTAATAGAGTTGTCCTCGGGCTATACCCTTCTCCAGGAAACGGTATTTAAATACTCCGTTTCTATCGTACACGACTATATTGCGTCTTTGACGATCCAGCACGTACATAAACCCGGTTTGCTCTATGGCAAGCGATACCGGGAAGTTGACGGTCTTTCCCAACTCGAACGTCTTGATCAGCTTACCATTCAGGTTGAAACAGCGGATGGTTTTGTTGGCCTGATCCAGTGCCCAGAGTTTCTGATTGTGAATTTTAAAATCAACAAATCCCCAAGGGCATTCCGAACAGGAAAAACGATTGAGAGCCTCAAGCTTATTTGAGTAACTGATAATGTTACCGGTTGCCTTGTTCAAAACGTACAGGATGTCTGAATCGGCTTCTATCCTGTCAGGGTAAACGAGTTCTCCTTTGTAGGTGAGGGTGTTTGGGGTGACCTTTTTTTCTTTGAGTGCGATATAACTGAGGCTGTTACGCCCTTTTTCAACTATCCACAAACCGTCTGCATCATTTTTTACGATGTCAAAGGGGATACTGAGCGCCTTGCCGGCATTGAAGATATTGAGCAGATCACCATTTCGGCTAAATGAGAGAAGGCGATTACGACCGCTGTCCACAATATAATAGAGTTCTTTGTCCGCATCTATGTAGAGGGCGGTGGGCATCTTCATGGCATCTTGGACCATGTCCTGTTTGAGGACACGGTCCCAAAGCCAGGGAGAGCCGGCGTCAGCTCTTTCGCTTTGGTATCCCAGGACAAGGATAAGAACCAATACTGCTTTGAGAATCCGGAATGTGAGTTTGGTATTCATGTCTTTTGTTGGTTCTCCAATTATTCGCCTTTCCGGTGGTCAGACTTTTCAGTTCTCAAAAAGAGAGATGAAAGTCTGGCTGGCAATCCCACCCCAAAAATATCAATAGGTCCGGTGACACAGTACGCACAGGGCGCGTTTTCCTTCCTGGAGCAGATGGTCTTTATGGTTGGTTCCCATTGGGTTGTGACAGGAAACACAGGTGACCATCTGGCCCGTGTGCGATTCCAGAACTTCCGGGCCAACAGGGTGGGTAAATTTCCCCTGAGTTTCGTGGCACTGAACACAGATCGCATTGCCGTCACCCTTGAGCATCGCCAGGTTTTTGCTGCCATGGGAATCATGGCAAGTGGAGCATTTTTTGACCGGTGGATGCGGGGTGGTCTTCTGTTTGTAACGGATAAGGGTCTCTGCATGGCAGGAGTTACAGACCTGGCGCTCTCTGTGTTTGAGTAGGGCCTTGTCATCTCCGGCATGTGGTGAGTGACAGTTGAGGCAGCTATTGCCATCCTGCAGAGTAATATGGCTGTGGTTGGCCTGAAGTTCTTGACCTGTTTTTTCGTGACATTTCAGACAAGTGGCCATGCTCACCTTGGCTGTTCCTTGATGACAGGATGCACATCCTTCAACATATGGTTGGTGGAGAAAATTCCGTATAAGTCCTTTGCGTTCACTGCCATGCGGGTTGTGACAGGAGAGACAGTCCTTGAGGGCAAGGGGGTAATCCGGGTGCGATGTCTGCAGCGTTTCTGCAGCGTGGCAGCCGAGGCAGAGGGCATCGGGTGTATCGGATAAGAGTTGCAGGTTGTCGGCTTGATGAGAATTGTGACAGGCCGTGCAGTTACCATCTGCAAATGGTTTGTGGGTTTTTTTATACTCTTTGGGCAGTTCTTTATGGCAGGCAAAACAATCCTTGGCCAGATCTTTGTTGATCAGGCCCTTGTCGCTGCTTGCATGAGGAGAGTGGCAGGCACTGCAGTTTCCCTCGGCAACCGGGGCGTGGATGATCCCCTTGGCAAATTCTTTTTTGCTTTTTTTGTGGCAGGAGTAACAGAGTTTGCCTTCATGCTCACGCAATAAGCCTTTGTACTTGGCAACATGAGGATTATGGCAGACACTGCATTTTGACTCAGCCACTGGTTGATGGACGATTTTGTCCGTGAACAGTGCCTTGTCATGACAACTGAAACAGACCTTGGCGGCCAATGCAGGATTTGCAGTTACTAAAAGAGATGCTGCACAAAAACAAAGCAGAGTTGAAAACAGAGTAAACAGAGGCCGCATTAGTTTGCCCTCCCATCGTGACAGGGGCTACAGTTCCCCTCCTTGAAAGGCGCATGACCAACTGGATAGAGTAACCCTTTCTCAGGACTGCCATGCGGGTCATGACAGCTGTTGCAGGAATCAGGCCCGGGTTTAATGTCTTTGTGAACTTTGATGAAATCAACACCCGTGACAACGTGACAGTCCGCGCAGAGCCGACTTCCTTTTTTGGTGAGCATCCCCTCTTCGTCGGAACCATGGGCCTGATGACACTGCAGACAGTTTTTGACTGCGGGTTTGTGGACTATTCCTCCACGCCAATACTCTGCAATTTCACTATGGCAACTGAGACACACTACCGGCTGCCCTTTTTTGAGGATGTGATCATGGGGGGAGCCATGGGCTGCGTGACAGGTGATGCAGTTTTCATCGACAGCAGGTTTATGGGGGAACTTGGAGTGCTGAATGGTCTTGTTTACGTCCTTGTGGCATTCAAGGCAGAGTTTTCCTGGTTTTTTCTTTACGACAAAGGCAAAGTCTGCAGAATGTGGGGAGTGACAACGATCACATTCACCTTTAGCTACGGGGACGTGTGTTTGGATGGTGTCACCGGCATCTTGGATGGATTGGTGGCAAGTTGCACAAAGGTCTCCATTTTTGGAGTTTGCCTTGAGATAGGTGTTCTCGCTGGCGCCATGGAGTTGGTGGCATCCGGTGCAGTTTGCAGTGGCAAAGGGTTGATGGAGGCTGAAGCGACCTCTTTCATCGGACTCTTTTTTATGACAAGAGAAGCAGAGCGTACTCTGGGGACTGGCTAAAAGATTGAGGTTCGGTGATTGATGGGGCAGGTGGCAAGTATCGCAGGCCTGCTTGGGCCCAGGTTGATGGCTGACACCGGTGTCACTGTAAGTTTTCTTTTCATGACACGTCAGGCAAAGACTCTTTTTGTCGAGTTTGAGCAGAGATTTGCGGGGCGCGTCATGGCCATTATGACATGCCAGGCATTGGCCTTTGACCACTGGCTGGTGCTGACTCATCATTTTCACCGGCTCCTGTTCCTCACTCTCTTCTTCTTTGCTAATCGGTCCCGTATCATGACAGTCGAGGCAGATCAGCTCCGCAGGTTTGGCCAGGAGCAGGCGTTCGTCGCTGGCATGTACGGAATGGCAGCTGACACACTGCTTGTTCAGGTAGGGTTTATGGATACTGTCTGGCCCTGTCATCGGTTTGTCATGGCAGTCGAGACAGAGTTGATTGGCTGGGGCCTTGGTAATTATTTTCTGCTCTTGTACCTGGTGGCAGGAATCACATTCTCCTTTTGCCACAGGTTTGTGCAGATTGTTTTTAAGGAGATTGGGGGCGTCGCTTGCATGCGGAGTGTGGCACTGCAGGCAGCCGCTCTCTACAGGATAGTTGTAATGGGACTTTTTAAAAGTTTCTCTATCAGTTGGGTGACAGGAGCGGCATCCAGCATCTGGTTCACTGGTTAAGAGTGAGACATTGTCGGATTTGTGAGGGTTATGACAGGTTTTGCAACCTTGTTCCAGAGGAAGGTGGACGTATTTCTTTTGGAAGTTACTCTCATCGTGGCAACTGAAGCAGGTCTTTTCTGAGGATTCTTTTAAGAGCTGGGGGTGTTTCGAATTGTGAGGGCTATGACAGCTGCTGCACTTTCCCTTGGCAACAGGAGGGTGCGTTGATTTCTGGTTCACGCCGGGGGCTATTGCCGGGTGGCAGGTGTAGCAGAGTGTCGGCTGTTCCTGACGGAGAAAGATGCCGCCGACAAGACCGTGAGGCAGATGGCACTTGTCGCAGCGGTCATTTTTTACCGGGGCATGGACATAGCCCTGTTTGAGCTTTGCAGTCAGCTCGGGATGGCAGTCGAGACATTTTTTGGCCACTGCTCTGGTAGAGCGAGTGGATTGAACACATGAGAACAGCAAGGCTGTAATAACAAGGATAAAAAAAGTTACTACCTTCTTGCTATTTAAAATATTCTTAATCATCTTGCTCCATCTCTTTTTTGAGATTCTGCCAGGCAGTGTCATTGATTTTTACTGCGTACTCCATTCGCAGTTTAGCTATATAGTCTTGGCGGAGTGCGGCCATTTTCGCAGTGTACAGTGATTGTTCAATCTCTTTTTTCACTTCGGACAGGGGCATGGTCTGTTCAGGGGTGCGATCTATCAGTTGCACAAGGCTTATATGCTTATCCACCGTAAAGGCCTTGCTCACTTCATTCTTGGTTAACTTGTTAACCACGTCTTTCACCTGTGGGTGGAGGTGATTGGCCGGGATATCTCGGATGGGAACATCACCACCGGTACGTTTCCGGGCAAGGGTCATGAAGTCTTCGCCCAGGGCAACCTCCAGCCACAGATCATTGAGAGCCTTTTCACTGCCCTCAATGATTGCCATTCGAATAACCTCGGGCTGAGTATAGAGGAAAAGGTTTTGCTGATAATAGGCCTTAATCTCTTCCTCGGTTACCTTAGCCTGAGGGGCAAAAATTCGTTCTTCCAGTATCCTGGTCATACGATGCTGGCAGTAGAATTTGTATATGGCCTCAAGGGGTGGTTCCTGCTCATAGTTTCTGGCCAGTCCCTCCCAGGAAGTTAAGGTCTGATCTATGATACCATTGACAACCTGATTTTTGAATTGAAAATTGTTTTCTACCTTGAAACCGTTTTGTCTTCTGAAGCGTTGAAGCTGGTGAATTTTGGCGAGAACGACCTTTTCTGAGATTTCGCCCCTGTCTGTGAAAATCAAGGGGGCATCGGTTCCGGTGTAATCAGGTGTTGTGATGTCCAGCTGTTCCAGACGTTCATCGTCTATCTTTACATGGTATTGCTGGCGAAGTGTAGTGAGCAGGGCAACAGTCAGCCTGTTTTCTTCTTCTTTCCACACTGCTTCCTGTACCTGCTTTTTCACTATCTCAAAATCATCCCTGTTTCCTTCAACGATATCTTGCAGTCTCAGGACAACAAAGTCGGCTTTGTAGGGAACCGGCGGGCTTGTTTTTCCCTTTTCAAGTTTATGGAGAATGGGGAGCCATCCGGGGTTTACGGCCAGGGGGCGATACAACTCGTTACGTTGGGAAAAATAGCCGTCTTCTCTCCCATGGCTGGTGGCGAATGCTTCATTGCTCAAAGATTCCTGTTCCAGTTTGTCTACGAATGCCTGAGCAATTTCCTGTTTGTTGAAAAAGAAGATGTTGAGTTGATATTGAGGCGCATAACTCTTCAGATACTTTTTCCAAAGCTTATCGTCGCTGAGTTGAATTTTATTGTCTATTTCTTCGGCCTTCAGATACATCAAGGTCCTGGCCTTGAGAAAGGTGAGTGCTTTTTGACGGTACGCTGGAGACTCGTAGAGTTTCATCCGTTCCGCCTCTTTAAAGAGAAGGAGCCAGTCGACAAAAAGGGATGGGTTTTCCGGAAACAGCATGTCTTTTTCCTGCCAGTTTTCCCACCAGGACTTAAAATCGTCGGTGCTGAAGTCTTCATCCCCTATGGAGACAAGGGTCTGACTGCTCCAGGGAAACCATCCTGCGTGAAGAGGGAGGGCGGCAGATAATAAGAGGGCAAAGCTGATAAAGATGATTTTGCTTATTCGGGACATGGTATCATTCCTTGTTCGAGCCAGTCGGCTATAATTTCCTGAGACATGCGACGCGCCAGGGCGGTGATGGAGTTTATTCTCCCCAGGTGCATGATCTGCTGGTACTCACTGCCGAGGCGACGATGGTAGGTGGACCACAGTAGTTGTCCGGATTTACCATCGTAGAGGTCGAGAACGAAGGTTATTTCAGTATCGACATAGTCGGCGTGTTTTTTCTCGTACATCTTGAGTATGGTGCCGCCGAGAAAGAGGTCGGGGGTAAGCCGGCCGCCAATCATTTCCAGTTGTTCACGGTTGGGTTGTTGCAGGGGATAAATAAGAAGCTGTTGGTATATTTCCAGAATGTCTCCTTCCGGGAATACTTGAAAGCGGCCTGTGGCCACCAGTTCGGAAAGGAGTATTTTGTTGACAATGGCTCCGCCCTGAGGAAAGGAAATTTTGTTAATGAGTGGGAGGACTGCGATTTTACAGCTGCCCTGGGCAGGTAACGGTGCCAGTTTCTGGATGATTGGCACCTCTTTTGCGCAGCCGGCCAAGAGGAAAAGGAAAAAAATGAGAGATAAACGGGTCCAGTATTTCACTATTTAGAACTCCTCTACCCATTCGGTTTCGATGCTGAACTCTTCTCCGTCAGCTCCACTCTCTGACAGTTGAAACAGGTTTGCAATATTTTGTTGGCTCTGGTTGCCGAGGATGTCTCTGGCTGTCAGCAGGCACTGGATCTTGTATTCTGGATCAGGACTGCTGTCAAGTTCAATGGTCACCGGGAGCTCAGTACCCTGCACCAATTTGAGCAACTCTCCGTCTTCTCCAAAAAATTTGGCCCACCAAAAGTAGATGGGGGTGTCGATGGTGTTGTCCAGATCGACCAGCACTCGATCCAGATCTTGATTTACATCCACGACGATCAGTGGCGGTTCAGGCCTGAACTGAACCTTTGCCTCGGCAGAGGACTCACGTTGGGCTCGATCCCATACTGTGAAGGTGATCCAGTAGTTACCGGCAGGTGCAATACCGCCCAGTGAGGTCTTTCCCTGCCAGGTAATGCGCCTTGGCATAAGACCGGAAGCTCCCATGAGGACTATGGCCTCTTCCTCTTCATCAATAACGGTGATTTCCCACCGGGAAATTGGCTCAGGTTCCAGAAGCTTAGGGATAATAATAAGTTTGTCGCTGAATAATATTTCCCCGTCAAGTTCCGTGCCGATCAGGTGGAGTTTGACGGTTGGTTTTTCAACATCGATACTGTAGGAGCCGACTATCCCTTCTTGAGAGATACCTGACGGCCAAGTGGCCTTTAAGGTTATGAGAAAGGTGCCGGCATCCTCTACTGCTGGCCAGGAGGTTTGCAGATAATATCCTTCCTCATCGGGAATGAGGGGGTGCTCCTGTCCGTTTGCCTGAACGATGAGTTGGGGTTGGGGAGCTTCTTCATCCAGCAAATTGTGCATCTTTATTTTACATGATACATTTTCACCAGGTCTGAGATATTGGGGGGAGATGATAACTGTGTCGATATCTAAGTTACTCAGTGGTTCCCCTCCCAGATCAACATGTTCCGGCATGGTGGCAAAAAGACTGGTGAAGAAAGGCTCGTAGAGATCTTCAAGTTTGTGTGGATCTTCTATGCCCAGGAAACTGATCATGTCCGAGTAGTAGAGATGCTCTGTCTGTGCCCAGACAATCCGTTCGTCCGAAGTCCTGCTGAGCTGAAGATTAAGGCTTAACAGGGGGGTGTCACTCTCTTCAATTTGGCAGACCGTGGACTGGAGCACCAGGTCTGCTCCTAGTTCTTTGCGTATCAGTGAGGTTTGGTAACTGGTGAGTTTGCCAAGGGATCTGATGCGGTTACGAACCAGAAAATGCATGACCTCTTCAGCCGGAATAAGAATTTTACCTCGTTTGAGGAGTTCCTGGCGTACCTTTTCGGTGAGCTGGCTGTTGATCCCATTGGGGTCAATACTCAGATCGAGTAGGGGGAAAAAGGCTATGGACTGGGCAGATGCTATCCCGGCGCAGGAGAATATTGCTATGAGCAGGCTAAGGCATAGTACGCGCAACAGAACAGATTTTTGGTCTTTTGCACGTACCTTGCGGGTGGAGAGTTGTCCTGCCATTGTACTCACTTAGGAATAGTTGAAAGCATATTGTTCAGCAACTCAACAGTGATTTGAAAGGCATCCATGGGATCTAATCCAAACAGCCGGTCGGACAGGGAATATCCACTCAGGGTGTCGCTGGTTCGCCAGAGTATCAGAGCAGATTCCCCATCCAGAAGCTGCAGAGTTAACGACATCTCCGGATAGCTGAAAGAACCCTGACGACTTTGTCCGATATTGTTGACCGTACCAACAACGATACTCTGGACATTGAGTCTCTGGGTTAACCTTTTAATCAGTGGAGCATCCAGAGGGGTGCTCGGGTCTATACCCATCTCGTTAAGGGCGCTGTCGACAACTCCCTTGTCTGCAACATCAAAGATGCCCATGGCCATGATCTGCGTGGCTGTCACATCGCGGATGCGCTTGGAGGCGTATTCATCCTGGGTGTTGTTTTCAAAAGGGAGGATAGCAACCCTGGTGACGTAGCTCAGATCTATACCTTCCCGGAGATAGGTCTGGGTGGATGAGCTTTTGGATGAACATCCGTAGCTTGTAAGCAGGGATAAGGTCAGGAGGATTATGCATGTGATCGTTTTCATAGGCTAAAACCTTGCTGTGAGGCGGGCATTGACGAACCAGCCGTTGTCTTCTTGGGTTATGAGGTAATTGGCTATGGACTGCATGGTTAAAAATTCGCTTATGTTCCAACTCCAGTTGGCATTAAAGTTATTCACGGTCTCTTCTTCCGTGCTGCTGATCTTGTGACCGACAGTAACCTGTGTCTTGGAATTGCGAATCAAGGACACGTTGGTGTCTAAGCGAAAGCTTTGATAATTGGACCAATCCTCCCCATAGCCCTGGGATGCGTTGGCCAGTATCGAGAGCAGTTCAGAGGGGCGCCAGTTCACATTGATCGTGGCTCGGCCTCCAGACTCCTCGGTATCAACAATTTCTGTGAACCCGACCCCGGTACTTCCATGTTCTGCGATAAGATCGACCAGAAGGGTAGGACGCAGGCGCGCGGTGAGGGTCCAGCGTAATGCGAGATTTTCACTCGTACTATTCTCAAGTTCATTCTTGTTGAAGATGGTGTTAATATCCAGAGTTGTGTCCAGATTCGGGTAGAGAGCAGCGATTAAATTAAGATGGATGTTGTTGTTCGACGTCTCCAGGACATCATCAGTGGAATTCTCGTTTCTGGTTATGCCAATATTTGTTTCAAGGGTTGGCAGGAATGTTGATTGAACGGTCAAGGCATAAGAGCGTTGGCTGGTGTCGGAAATCTCGCTGTTGGTCGTGATTGTGTCGTTGATGGTAAATGAGGGGATGAAGTACTGATTGTACCACCATCTGGCATTTGCTGTTTGAAAAAGACGCCTGCGGTCGTTGCCGCCGGTCGTGTAGTCAGAATCATCCCATACCATGGAATAGCTGAGGCTGGTGTCTGTGCTTGGTGTGTAGCGGAGATTCAGGTCGGTCAAGGTCCTGGTGTATTCCTGGGTTTCGGCGAGACTTGTACCGGAACTGGTCTGGTGGCGATAAGCCTCAATTTCGGTTACCGGAATGGCAAGAGTCAAAGGCCAGTTAGTAACTACCAGTTTCAGGTAGATTCGTTGTATGCCGCCGGTGTTTACCTGGAAACGGAATCTGTCCTGGTCATAGGTCGTGCCTGCATTGATCACTTCTCTCTGCCAGTTCACACCGTCATCACTTGAATAGAGATCCCAGCGCAGTGAACTGGTCTCGGCGATGAGCAATGGGTCAATCTGACTGGTGTAAACGTAGAGGAAATCAACGGCTTGGAAGTCTGCCTTGATTCCGAGGTTGGCTATCTCGTGGAGGTTGATGGTAAAGGCTGTATTGTTCCTGTTACCGTCTATGAGAGCGGGTGATGAAGGGAGTCTTCCAGTAAGGGGAGTGGGATCCACCCCGGCCAATCCCTGGCTGAGCCCTACTCTCACGGCGATGTTGTCACCTTCAGCGGTGATGTCGGTGCTGGTGTTGGTTATTTGTCCTGAAAAAGTCAGGTTCATCCGGTTGGTAAAAAAAGAACGATTGTAATCGACGCGGCCGAAGTGTTTTTTCTCGTCGTAGCTGCTCTGTTCAACGAAGTCATCCCGTAGTTGGGTGTAATAACTGTAATATGCCTCAAAGTGATCTACCTCCCACTGGGCAATAAATTCTGACCATTTTCGGCTGGTGTCGGTCACAGGGACCTCTTCGTCGTCACTTAACCAGTTTTGGCCTATGTTGATGCTCACGTTTGGCCAGAAACGATAATCCCAGTTGGAGGCGAGAATGGCTTCCCAGTTGGAGTCGGTCTGGTTGTAGCTTTGGGAGTTGTTGGTCTTGTTCATGAACCCACTGATTTCGGCGAGAAAGATGTCGTTTTCAACCTGAAGGCTGCCGGTGGGTGAAAGGGTTTCCCGGACAATATTGCCGGTTGTCTCGTTCCGGGAATAATTGACGTTGGTGTCAAGAAAAATAGCTCGTGTTACTCTGGGATTCCATTGCAGACCATAGCGCTGATTGAAGGCATTGATGTCCTCCTCTTCACCTGCATGGTTTGCGCTGGCTTGCCAGGAGGCATCAAGGGCAATTTCCTCACCATGGACATGGCTGGCAATAAGTAGGGAAAGGCAACAAAAGGAGAGCCAAGAGCGAAGAATAAGCTTTATATGAAACCCTTGACTGTTCACAATTGCCTGGTTTTTTCTTTACAGAAAAAGAATGCTGAATTTTTGTTAGTACCTGTAAAAATCATGGCCAATATTTCTGGTGATGGCCACCCTCACTTACGACATTCTGTATATAAAACAGAGTGGGAAATAAGGCAAATTATCCTTGCTGACTGGCCACAGAGGCGGGGCCACCTGCAATGAATATTTGTCTGCCACAGGTGGATCACAGGGAAGTGCTACAAAAAATCCCCCTGTTCACGATAAAATGGAACAGGGGGAAGCGGTGGTCAGTGTGTATACCTTACAGGGGCGTGATCTTAATTTTTGGTGGTATGACACTCAAAACATGCACCAGAGCCGCCGGTTCCGGCAGAAACTGCCGAATAATCCCAGCGCAGCAGGTCGGAATAGCTTGACCCATGAGCCCGATGGCAGGAGATACAGGTAACAATTGCATCATCACCTGTGAAGGTGATAGCATTTTTGACAGCACTGACATCGTCACTGGCCACGGGGGCGGAAACCACGTAAGGGTTGCCGGCTCCGCCATAACTACGGTATTCAGAAGTTCCGCCGGTGTTGGCCATGTCAAAGTCTGTTGGGTGACGAACCCAGGGACTGGCAAAGGCTCCTGTGGTCGGGTTGGTTCCTCCTACTTCGCCGGCACCGTTGTGGAAGTCATTGTGGCAGCGGGCACAGAGAGAGGAAATGGTGTCGGTTTGATCTGTGGTGTCGGTGGTTCTGTCAACACCCTTGTACTGATTATGAGCGGTAACTGTGGGCTGATATTCCCAGTCGGGATCTTCCAGGCCTATTACGCCAAGGAGAAAACGGAAACTTGTGGCTGTGGTGCTACCGTCAATGGTACTGTCATCGGCATGGTGTGTCCCGGAGATGGCAGCGAAATCGCTGGTTTCAGCGCTGTCACCATGGCAGCCATTGGCGCCGGCACATCTGAGCTGGGCTGTAAGGCCGACAAGGGCTCCCGGAGGCATATTGAGCAATACTGCATCCTGAGGCGCCATGCCGTCAGTGGCTACGTTATGTCCGGTTTGATCAGTAAGTGATCCGTCGGCGCCTGCTGTGCGACTGGCAACCCAGTAGAAAGAGCCGCCGGCCAAGGTGTCACCTGTGGTGCCGTCAACGCCGTAAGTTGGGGCGCTGGTGTCGGAGACATAAGGGATAACGTTGGTACCGTCGTTGGATCCGGTATGGCAGGCGACGCATCCTCTAAGGAGCAGGACATCATTCGGTGCTGTCTGAGCGGCGCCGGCAGCGTCGAAAGCCATGGGGGCTCCGTCCTGACTGTTATGCATGGTGTGACATATGGCACACTGGCCTGCAACTTTTGCGGCTGCAGGGGCAGCAAGCAGAAGCACTCCCATGCTCGCCAAGGCCCCATAGTGATACCATTTCTTGTTTAATTTCATTTTACCCTCCCATTGTGTTTACGGTCCATCTGTCGCCAGGGATATTCCTGAAAGGCGATGAGTAGTGTCTTCTTCCCAAAGGCACTTCCGCAGGTGCAGCCATCGCTGGATGACATTTGTTTTATCGTATCTACTAATTTCACTATAAAAGGTTTTTGGTCAATTTCACAAGAGAAATTGTGATATATCTCGGTATTTTTTTTTGTACTGCGCTTTTTTTGTACTGATAGTGTAATTTTTATATTTTTATTTTAGCGAGTTATCTTTGTTGCATGTTAGGATTCATTCTTATTTTTTATCATGTTGGTGTTTATCGATTTGTTACCATGTCTATTGTATTCACAACCATTGTAGAGAGTCGTTGCGCTCTACCTAACTATCAGTTATATTTATTTAATTGTTTTGTGAAACAAAAGATTGAGGAGAGTTTTTGGCGCCACGGAGGACTAAAATGTAATTGGATTACCAGGTGTCGCTAAATTTTCTACCCGGACGTGGTATCCTCTGTTGTGGTACCGGCTTGGACCTGAAGAAAATTATCTTTTGAGATCATGCTTGCGAGCGCTTTTTTTTTGATACCTTACGCTACATCAGGGAGATAGCTGCCGGGTGCGCTTTTTTTTGTAGTTTATCAAGAGCTTGGTATAGACTGGAGGACAATGACTGCCATGTTTTTGACCACTATTGCGTCGCCATCGTGTCTCTTTGCTGCCAGCTTGGGAGGAGGGAAGTCAAGGGGTGTTGTTCGAGCGGTATCAATAATCTGTTTCCATATTTTTCTGTTTCCTGATGGCGGGGGAATGACAAAAGTGGCATTTTCTGTGCGGTGGCCGTTGAGCATGATGAAAAAATCGTCACTTTGTACTCTTTCTTTTTCCTTGCCTCGCAGGTGAAAGGCCAGGGTGTGACAGGTATCTGACCAGTCTTCTTTTTCTGGTCGCAGGGATTGCCAGCTGATATCCGTTTCCCGATCTGAGTCTTTTGTGCTGTCTTGCGAACTGAAAAAGTCGTGACGTCGAAAGATCTGATGCTCTTTGCGAAGATTAAGACATTTTCTAAAAAAACGGAGCAACCCACTGTTGCTCTGGGCCAGATCCCAGTTGAGCCAACTCACACCATTGTCTTGGCACCAGCAGTTGTTGTTTCCTTTCTGGCTGCGTCCGAATTCGTCACCGGCTGTGAGCATAGGTACTCCTTGGGAGAGGATGAGGATCAAGGCCATAGTGCGCATGCGACGAAAGCGGAACTCCTGAATTGCCTGATCGTTTGTTTCCCCTTCAATACCACTGTTCCAGCTGATATTATGATTGTCACCATCTCGGTTTACTTCTCCGTTCCTGCTGTTATGCTTTTGGTTGTAACTGACGAGGTCGTAAAGGGTGAACCCGTCGTGACTGGTGATAAAATTGACGGAGTTACAGGGGGTGCGGGAGTTGGACTGGTAGAGGTCGGAGCTGCCGGCAATGCGTGTGGCCAGGTTGGCAACCGACTTATTGTGGCCAGCCATGAAGGTACGGACGTCATCTCTGAATTTACCATTCCATTCGGCCCAGCGGGCATCGGTGGAAAAGCTCCCCACCTGGTAAAGTCCGGCCGCGTCCCAGGCCTCGGCAATGATTTTGGTGTCGCGGAGGATGGGGTCCTGGGCAATCATTTCGATCATGGGTGGGTTGGCAAGGACGTGTCCCTGCCTGTCACGACCAAGAATGGAGGCCAGGTCAAAGCGAAAACCATCTATGTGCATCTCCATGACCCAGTAGCGCAGCGAATCTCGAATAAATTCTCTGACCACCGGGTGGTTGCAGTTGAAGGTATTGCCGCAACCGGAGTAATTGAGATATTCACGGCTCTGTTGGTCGAGGAGATAGTAGATGGGGTTGTCGATCCCACGGAAGCTGGAAGTCTTTCCCTGGTAGTCACCCTCCCCGGTGTGGTTGTAAACCATGTCGAGTATGACCTCGATACCTGCCTGATGCAGGCTGCGGACCATGGTCTTGAATTCGTTGACATGGTTGTCCGGTTGAGCAGCATATCCTGATTTGAGGGCAAAAAAGGAGACTGGGTTGTAACCCCAGTAGTTTTTTAATCTCTTTTTGGTGACCGGATCGTGAAAGACATTGTCGTTCTCATCCCACTCAGTCACCGGCATCAGTTCCACGGCAGTGACACCGAGCTCTTTCAGGTAGGGTATTTTTTCTGTAATCCCCAGATAGGTTCCAGGGTGTTTTACCTTCGAACTGCTGTCCTGGGTAAAGCCGCGAACATGCAGCTCGTAGATGACGGAATCCACCATGGGGGTTTTCAGGGGTC
This sequence comes from Desulfocapsa sp., assembly GCA_030145625.1. Classification (GTDB taxonomy): domain Bacteria; phylum Desulfobacterota; class Desulfobulbia; order Desulfobulbales; family Desulfocapsaceae; genus Desulfocapsa. Next base: position 31,096 of record JAQYVF010000039.1, read on the forward strand.
TGTCATTTTGCCAGTCAAAATCATGTTTGATAAGGTGGCAGAGAGGAGTTTTTCCGTCTTGAAAAGCTTCTCCCCATTTGCGCCCGCTTAAGGCGTGCGACAGCGGGTCGAGAAGGATTTGTTTCCCGTTGTAAATTACCCCCTGTTTCTCTATGTCGGTTTGGCCGTTGAAGCGATAGCCATAGCAGATCTCACGCTCTTCGGTGACCAGGAATATATGCCAGATGTCGCCGGTGCGGTTCACCTTTGGGTCCAGTTCAATTTCTTGAGCGATGGGCCTGCTATTTGACAAGTTTTTGATCAGAATAACAAGCGTTACCCCCTTGGCGTGCCGGGAGAAGACAGCAAAGTTGATGCCGTGATCAAGGGCAGTTGCGCCACCGGGCAGCGGATCACCTTGTTCCAGCACAAAAGGTTTTTTTTTCTTGCTCATTGTGATAATAGTAATTATAATTAAATTATTAGAATTGGAACAGGAAGGAATTCTTACTGTTTCCTGTAAGGATACACCAGCATGAAAAAAAGCTGAAATACTTTGTGGGTGCCTCCTTGTACAAAAACGGTTTTGGTACCGACAAGTAAATCTAAAATCAGGTCTTGCATCACGCCACTACAGAAAAGGAGCTTGTTATGGGTATGTTTCAAAAATTGGAGATCGGTGGTGACGTCACCCCGGCAATCGATTGGGAAATGACACCGGATATGACCTTTGGGACATTCGAGTCCTGGGGGGGACGGGAGCGGGTGCGGAGCAATGGGGAACGTATCTACTACTTTTTTATCGATAACTGGGAAGATGAACCGAAACTCTGCCTCATGGAGCGTGGAATTAAACACGCCAAGATACTAGCTGAGATCAGGGCCCCGGAAAAGATGATTAAGAGTTGTGTCAAAAAACAGGGGAGTTCATCTCTCTTTGAAAAGAGCTACGCTATTGATGATGCTATCAAGGAGTGGTTGATTGGCAATGTACTGGAAGCTGAGGATAGCTCTGCTGTAGTTCCAAGAATTGAAGAAAAACAGGTTGAGGATATGGGGGCTCCCCTGCCTCTTTCTGCAGATTCTTTATCTCAGGGACAAGTGACAGAGCTACCTGCAGTCCACGCTTTTATCAATGATGATCAGATTGAGGATGTTGTAAAGAAATGGAACTTCTTTGATAGTGAGTATAATCCTGATGGGCTTTTTGAGAACATGCTGGTGGATCCAGGTGACGGACTGACTGTGGTAGATTTGAAAACCGGACTCATGTGGCAACGGGCAGGCCTGGATATTGCCTCTGTCCGTACCATGAAACGTAACATTGAAGAGTTGAACAAAGAAGGTTTTGCAGGTCACCATGACTGGCGGATGCCAACCATGGAAGAGGCCATGTCCCTTATGGAGCCCGAGGTCAACAGTAAGGGGACACATCTCCAACCCTGTTTTTCCAAAGAACAACCCTTTATTTTTGTGAACGCTCAACGCAAACCCGGTGGCTACTGGTTTGTGGATTACAAGCAGGGACGTGCCTTCTGGTCCTCCGGCACTATTCCAGGGGCCTTTGCCAGGCTCTGTAGAAAAGCATAGTCGTATCTTCTTCCCCCCCTCCCTGCCCGGGAGGGAACATTCTCCCGGGCATCCTTTTTTCATTATCCTTTGCTCTGTTTTATAAGAGCAGCTTTTCAGCCGCGAGCATCCTTCTCCAAATGTCAGATTAAACAGACGAGCAAATCGTCGCATCTCCTGTTCCCGGATCAATTCACCACAGCATATAATCCCTAAAAAAACAAGATTTGCCATTCTTCTGGTTTTTTCCTATGATAACAAACGGAACAGATGGGTATCCCCTACAACTGATGGCTGTTGCGTTTTTTTGATCGAAAAGACATGTTTCTCATCCCATGAGACAGGAATGGTTTTCTAATGAGCATCGGACATCTTTTATTGAATGTGAACCGTCTGTTAACTCCGGCGTCTCGTTCCGCTCCGTTCTCTTTGGTTTCCTGTCTGATTTTTCTGTTCCTCTTCTCCGGCTGCAGTCATGTGGTTGAAGAAAATATCCATCCCTTGGTTGTTGCAAATTCATCGTTTACGATCAGTCCGTTAGCGCCTCAAGAAACGAGTTCGCCTCATTGGTGGCTGGTCTTTGATGATCAACTTCTTAACGACTATATTCAGACTGCCTTGACTGGCAATTTTACCCTGCAAGAGGGCTATGCCAGATTGAAACAGGCCCGCTTTTCCCAAAAACAGGCCGACTCTTCTCTCTATCCTTCTCTTGATGGTCGGCTGAATGCTGATTCCACCTGGGATTCGGATGGTGAACGTGACGATAGCAGTGGTATTGGAATTGAATTTGCTTGGGAAGTGGATCTCTGGGGGAGGCTGTCATCGGCTGCCAAGGCGGCAGCTTTTGAGGCGCAGGCAGCAGAGGATGATGTGCAGGGAATGGCACTGCTTCTCAGCACAGAGGTGGCGGACACCTATTATCAACTCATTGAGCAGTCTCTTTACCAGGAGTTGCTGAAAAGACAGATTACGGCCAATGAAACCTCTTTGGATTTGATCAAACTCCGCTTTGCCCATGGCGTTTCCTCTCTGGTCGATGTCTATCAGCAGCAGGAACTGGTGGCCTCGGTCAGGGCTCAGCTTCCCTTAAATGAGGCGCGGATGGTTGTTCTGCGCAACAGGTTGCATGTGCTCCTTGGGCGGGCACCGCAATCTACTTCTTTGTCTCTTGGCAGTTCGCTGCCATTGATACCTTCGCTGCCGGAACTAGGGATTCCTGCAGACCTGCTTCGCAATAGACCGGATCTTCGGCAGTTGCAACGAGAACTGGTGGCGGCCGATTATCGGGTGGCCGAGGCCGTGGCCGACCGCTTGCCAAGTATCAAAGTCGGCAGCTCTGCAGGCTTTGTCAGTGGTGATTTTATCTTTTCGCTCTTTGCGGATGCACTGGGTACCATTGTAGACTGGGGGTATAAAAAGAGTGAAGTTGAAAAACAGAAGGCCGTAGTAGAGGAAAAAACAGCTCGTTATTCTCAGGGATACCTGGTGGCCATTGAAGAGGTGGAAAATAGTCTATGGCAGGAACGGCAGCATGAACGGCTGCTCGCTGCCTTGAATAAGCAATTAATTATTTCCCAGGCAACGTTACGTGAGAGTCGTAATCGTTATATTCAGGGAATAACAGATTATCTCCCGGTACTAGCTGCCCTGGTTTCACTTCAGGACCTGGAGCGGACCTTGCTGCAGCGGCAACGGGAACTTGTCTCGTATAGGCTCTTGCTCTGTCGAGCTCTGGGGGGAGATATTCTTGTCCCCGGGCAGAAACGAATTAACATTAAACGCATTGTTATTGAAAATTAAATACTCCACTATGAAAACCATTCTCTCTATTCTTGTCCTCATACTGGCAGCAGGAGTCTCATTCTGGCTCTATGGGCATAAGCCGCAGACGAAAAAGATCAAACCGCAGCGTCCTGTGCCGGTGGTTAGGACAGTGGCTGTGCAGGCAAGCAGTGAACTTGTGCTGTTTGAGGCCTCCGGAACGGTGATACCGGCAAGAAGGGTGCAGTTACTGAGTGAAGTGGAGGGGCGTATAATTGAGCAGAACCCTGAACTGGTTCCAGGCGGTATTATTGGTGGGGATGATTTGGTTATTCAAATTGATCCTCTGGATTACAGCTTACAGGTCAGTGAGCGTCAGGCAGAGGTAGCTACGGCCCAGTATGAACTAGAGGTGGAAGAGGGACGACAGGTTATTGCCCGTCAGGAGTGGCAGATTTTGGAAAGAGAACTTCTGGGTGATAAGGTCAGTAAGACTCTGGCCTTGCGGGAGCCTCATTTGAAAAATAGTCGAGCCCGTCTTGGGGCTGCAGAAAGTCGTCTGGCGACAGCAAAACTTGCAGAAAAACGGACAACGATCCGTGCTCCTTTTACAGGCTTGGTTCTGGAAGAATTCGTGGAAAAGGGCCAGTTTGTTGGAAGGCAGACAGCCATTGCAACCTTGGTGGCCACTGATCAGTTTTGGGTTCGGGTTTCAGTCCCTCTTTCACTGCTTGATCGTATCCGTTTTCCTGACAAGTCGGGAGGAGCCGGCAGTCCTGCTCTGGTTATCATGGAAAAGGGGTATGGCGGCAAGCCTACTGTCCGTGAGGGAAGGCTCTTTAAAATGTTGGCAGATCTTGATCCTAAATGGCGCATGGCCAGAATCCTGGTGACGGTTCAGGACCCCCTTAATGTGCAGAAATTAAAAACGATTGGCGATAAAAACGAAAAAGATGGAGGAAAGATCTTGCTTGACAGCTATGTCAAGGTGCGGATCGATGCCGGTGTGCTGGATGGGGTGTATGTTATTCCCCGTGAAGCCTTGCGCGAAGGAGATCGGTTATGGTTGGTCAACGGTAAGGGACTTCTGGATATCCGTGAAGTCAAGGTTCTCTGGCGGCGTGTTGATGAGGTATTGGTGGATACGCACCTTGCACCTGATGAACGGATTGTCGTCAGTCGCCTGCAGTCGCCGGTACCGGGAATGGTGCTCCGCGATAACAGCCGCGAGGGGGACCTGCAGCAGGTTCGCGGGGAATAAGAGAGGAATGGTTTTCTCATGCGCATAAATCCACCCCAGGAACAGGGCCTGCTTGCCTGGATGGCCGGCAATAGTGTGGCCGCTAATCTGCTGATGCTGATCTTTGTCGTCGGCGGCCTGATCTCCGCGACCATGATCACTCAGGAGGTCTTTCCCAGCTATGATCTTGATATTGTAACGGTATCAGTGGGGTACCCCGGGGCCAGCCCGGAAGAGGTGGAAGAGGGGATTATCCTGGCCATGGAAGAGGAGATCAGGGCCCTGGAAAATGTGGAACGGGTAACGGCGGTTGCACGGGAGGGCAGGGCGTCGATCAGTGTGGAACTCCTTTCCGGGGCTGATCCCAACAAGAGTCTGCAGGATATTAAAAATAGCGTTGATCGTATTACCTCGCTTCCCGATGACGTGGAGCGCCCCTTGGTCAGTCTCAAGACCAGGCGACGGGAAGTCCTGCGTCTGGCCCTCTATGGTGATCTGGATGAGCGTACTCTCTTTGACTTGGGCGAAACCATCCGTGAGGAACTCATTGATCTTCCCGAGGTCACCCAAGTGGATTTGAATGGGGTGAGGGACCCGGAGCTGGCCATTGAAGTATCGCAGGATGTGCTCCGTGCACATAATCTTACTCTGGAAGACGTGGCCGACACGGTGAAGAAACGGGCCGTGGATGTCCCGGCAGGTGGAATCAAGACACCGGGGGGAGAGATCCTGCTTCGAACCATCGAACGACGGGAGCTGGCCAGCGAGTTCTCCAATCTGGCTTTGGTCAGTCTGGAGGATGGTACTGAGCTCACCCTTGGAACAGTTGCTGATATTAAAAAGGGCTTTGAGGAGAGCGATCGGGAGGCCTATTATAACGGGAAACGGGCGGCCCTTCTCTATGTTTACCGGACCGGAGATCAGACTCCCGTTGAGATTTCCCGGGCCGTTCATGCCTATATGGAGGAGTTGGCTCCTACTCTGCCGTCGACAGTGAGTCTTACGGCCTACAGAGATCGGTCGGAACTCTATCAGGATCGAATGGAACTCCTGCTCAGCAACGGTGCTTTGGGGCTTTGTCTGGTCCTGCTTATTCTAGGTCTCTTTCTGGAGCCGCGTCTTGCCTTCTGGGTCTCCATGGGAATTCCCATTTCCATCATTGGTTCGTTTCTCATCCTCTTCAGTGCCGGCGGCAGTATTAATATGGTTTCCATGTTTGCCTTTATCATTACCTTGGGGATTGTGGTGGATGATGCCGTGGTGGTGGGCGAAAATATCTTTTATAAACGGCAGCTAGGCCTCAAGCCACTCCAGGCCGCAGTGGAAGGGGTGCGGGAGATGTCGGCACCCGTGCTGATTGCTGTGGCTACCAATATCATTGCCTTTCTCCCCCTGCTCTTCGTCTCAGGATCCACTGGTCGCTTCTTTGCCATTTTACCGGCTGTAGTTATCTCGGTCTTTCTTATTTCTCTGGTGGAATGTCTTTACGTGCTGCCAGCCCACCTCAGTTACCGTAAAAGGGAGCGGAAGGGGAGAGTGTTTCAGTTCCTGGAACGGATTCCTCACTTTTGTGGTTACTGGTTGGATCGTTTTGTGAACGGACCCTTTGCCAGGATGCTACGTCTGGTTCTCTCTTCAAGGTATCTGGTGGCGGCCGTCTCTCTGGCAGTATTGCTTATGGCCTATTCCTATTGGGATAGTGGTTGGATTAATTTTTCTTTTCGTCCCAATATTCAGACTGACTCCATTGACGCTGAGATAGAACTGCCCTACGGAGTCAGCATGGATGAAGTGAAAGAGATTGCACGCCGGGTCGAAGAGGGCGGGATGCGTGCTGTGGAGGGCAACGGAGGCAGAGATATCCTGGTTGGGATGCGAACGGATATCGGCCGTAACGGCAGCAATACCGCAGAGGTCTCCATCACCTTGGTTCCACAGAATCAGCGTCGGATTACCACCCGGGAATTCAGTGTGCAGTGGAGAAAGGAGGTGGGTGAGATCGCAGGCCTGGAGAAGCTCTTTTTTGATTATCTGGTTGGTCCCGGAGGTTCAGCTGCAATCAATGTGGAGCTCACTCACCCAGACCCGCAGACACTGGAGCTGGCTGCTGCAGATCTGGCGCTTGCTATCTCCCAGTACAATGGGGTGACTGACATCAATGATGGCTTTGCCAGGGGGAAGCCGCAGTATGATTTTAAGATGCTCCCCGAAGGGCAGTCTCTGGGCTTGACTGCCAAAGATCTTGGCAGTCAGATCAGGCATGCATTCTACGGAGCAGAGGCTTTGAGGCAGCAGCAGGGAAGGCATGAGGTGAAGGTTGTGGTGCGCCTGCCCGAGGCCGAGCGACGTTCTCTTTTTCACCTGGAACAGATGCTGATCCGGACTCCCGACGGTGGAGAGATACCGCTTGACCGGGCGGCCAGGATGATCCAGAGCCGTGCCTATACAGAGATTAACCGTGTCGATGGCAAGAGGGTCCTCAATGTTACGGCCAATGTGGTTGCAGGCAAGGCCAATGAAAATAAGATCCTGGCCAGTCTGAAGAGTGATTTCCTGCCCCAGCTCCTTGCTGATTACAGTGGGCTCAGCTATTCCTTTCAGGGCAGGCAGCGGGAAAAACGTGAGGCTGTACATGACCTCCTCTTTGGTATCTGCTTTAGCCTTCCGGCTATTTTCTGTCTGCTGGCCATACTCTTTCGCAGTTATGGTCAGGCCTTGCTGGTGATGATTTCCATTCCCTTTGGCCTGGTCAGCGCCCTCCTCGGACATATCATTATGGGCTACAATCTGAGTATCATCTCTATTTTCGGGATGATTGCCCTCTGCGGGGTGGTCATCAACGGTGGACTGGTCTTTATGGTGACTGCCAACCGTTACCGTGATGAGGGGGCGGTGGTGGCTGAGGCAGCGTTTAGGGCCTCTGTCCGACGTTTCCGCCCCATTATGCTTACCTCGCTGACCACCTTTTTCGGTCTGGCCCCCATGATCTTTGAACAGTCGGTTCAGGCCCGTTTTCTTGTCCCCATGGCCATTTCTCTGGGCTACGGGATACTCTTCACTACTGTTATCATTCTCTTTCTCATGCCTGCCCTCTATGTCATCTATTACGATGTGCGCACTCTGGCAGGAGGAGAGAAGGAGCAGGAGAGATGAAAACTGTCGGTCTGATCGGCGGAATGAGCTGGGAATCCACTGCCCTCTACTATCAACTCCTCAACCAGGGGATACGAGAGAGGCTGGGCGGTCTGCATTCTGCCCGAATTCTTCTGGCAAGTGTGGATTTTTATGAAATCGAGAGCATGCAGCAGCAGGGGCGTTGGCAGGAGGCTGGGGTTCTGCTGGCTGCCTTGGGACTCCAACTGGAGCGGGCCGGAGCCGATTGTATTCTCCTCTGTTCCAATACCATGCACAAGGTGTCCCCTCAGATCGAGGCAGTCCTTTCCATTCCTTTCCTCCACCTGGCCGATGCCACTGCCCGGGCGGTGAAAGAGAGGAAGTATACCCGGGTGGGACTGCTCGGCACCTCTTTTACCATGGAAGAGGACTTTTACCGCGGACGTCTTACGGCCCAGGGGCTGGATGTCCTGGTCCCGGAGCAGAACCGGCGCCGGGAGGTGAGCAGGATTATCTTCGATGAGCTCTGCTGCGGTCAGGTTGTGGAAGAGTCACGGATAACCTATCTCAAGACAATTGACGACCTTGCAGAACAGGGAGCCCAGGCCGTGATTCTGGGCTGTACCGAGATCGGTATGCTGGTCAAATCCCCACAGAGTTCCCTGCCTCTGGTGGATACTACTGCTGTTCATGTGGAGGCTGCCATTGAGATGATGCTGTCTCCTTGATTTTTTTGTTTTTTATGTAGCCTGGAGGCCTGCGCTTACAGGTAAAAAATGAGGAAAAGGAATGCATAGCGTGTCAAAACACCCATCACCACCCACTGTACTCTTCAGGCAATGTCTTTTCATGCTGCTGACTGGCTGTCTGGCTTTTTTTCATGCCCAGACAGCGTATGCCGAGCTCGTCATCAATGAGGTTGACGCCGATCAGGAGGGCGTGGATTCGGCCGAGTTCATTGAACTCTATAACAGCGGCCCGACCACTATTGATTTGTCCGGTTATCAGCTGGTTTTGTTTAATGGCAGCAATGATGAGGCATACCAGGTGTTCTCCCTTATCGGCTCAATTGCCGCGGGCGACTATTTTGTTCTCTGCAGTACTTCCGGGACGGTTGCGAATTGCAATATGTCTGTCAGCCCCGCCACAGATCTGCTTCAGAATGGAGCGGATGCGGTCGCCCTTTATGACAGCCCAATATCTGGGTCAGCCGTTACAACAACAAACCTCGTCGATGCCCTCGTCTATGACACCGATGATGGGGATGACGCCGGACTCCTCGTCCTCCTCAATCCCGGGCAACCGCAGGTGAATGAAAACGGTCCAGGCAACAAGGCCTATGATTCCAACCAGCGTATCCCCAACGGTTCGGGTGGCCAGCGCAATACATCAACCTACACGCAGGCCCTGCCCACTCCTGGGGCGAGCAACAACATCTGCGGCGACGGAGTCGTCCAGAGTGATGAAGGATGTGACGACGGCGGCACTCAGGTCGGCGACGGTTGTTCGGATACCTGCAGGATTGAAAACGGCTGGCTTTGTTCCGGTGAACCTTCGCTATGCAGTATGCAACCGAGCAATATCTGCGGAGACGGAGTTGTCCTGGGTGCTGAAGAATGCGATGACGGCGACACTCTGGTCGGCGACGGTTGTTCAGACACCTGCAGGATTGAAAACGGCTGGCTCTGTTCCGGTGAGCCTTCGCTGTGCAGTATGGAAACGAAAACATTTTACTGGCCACTATTCCTCCCGGCTGTACAAAATAATGAGGTGCTATAGAGCGAAAGTATAATGACTTATCAGGCAGTTGTCTTTTGCTGAACAGCTGGTTGGGTTTCTGGAAAGGAGGTTAACTAATATGAGTAAAACAAAATCGTTTTGGACAACGTTACCTGGGGTTTTAACAGGGATAGCTGGTGTAATAACCGCCATTGGCGGTCTTCTTGTTGTTCTTGATCAGATAGGGGCGATAAAGCTCGATACAAGCCCAAATGTGATAGAACAAACAAGAACAGTGCCAGAAGGGAGAGAGGAGATAGAATTCGAACCAAACCTGACTGCCAAAGGGATTGAAGAGTTAAGAGGCCAGCTGGCTGAGATTGAGATGAAAATCAAAATTTCGGAAGAGGGTTTAGAGCGCAGTTCTCAACCGCAAGGTTTTCTTCATGAGTTGCAAGTTACAAGGCGAGAGAGGGAAAAACGACTTGAGGAAATTGAAAACATGCAGACAGCGTTGAGAACTGAAGTTGAACAATTACGTCTGCAGGCAACTAGTGATCCGGACGCTATGCGAAGAATCGAACAAATAGAAGGAGAAACTATACTGGACCTGGAGAATGAAAGCCAAGCCGTGCAGAGGCAAGTTCAGGAATCGAAAGATATGATTCGTAATGCAGGAAAAAATGGTGAATTAAAGGGCAGAATTGAGGATCTCAGAAAGCAAAAACAGTCTCTGCAGGAAGAGATTGAAAACCTGACAAGGCAAATGCAGCCGATGCAGTAAGCCACGCGACTGACTGGCACTACGTTTGGCAGGTACATAAAATGAGTGACAACAGAGTTGCTGATTTTCGTAATCTTCTTGAATAAGAAGATTACACGACAGAATCGAGCCAAGGCTGGTAAAAAGAGGAAAGGGGTCACCCATTAAAAGGCCCCTTGTCAAGGCACATATCTCCCCATTAAGGAAAAAATGATCATTTTCCTTGCAAGGGTTTAGTCAAGTTCTAGCTATTCTCTCTGTCTTCGTAACGATTCCTTTCTTCCGCAC
>JAQYVF010000145.1 GCA_030145625.1 Desulfocapsa sp.
AGTGCCGTCTGGATGCGCTGGCGTTCTGCGTCGGTGAGTCGGGCGGCCGCCTGGATCATTGCCTGCTGCTGCATGGCATCCATTCGTGTGAGACGGCCCACTCGTGCCTGGTCAAGCTCGACAGGCGCATTTTCTTTTTTCTGGGCCTCTTTTCCTGCCAAAATGGCCTTGTGTCGTTCCTCAAGGCGTTTTCTAAAAGAGTCTAAATTGATATCTTCACGCATTGTCCCCGGTCTCCCTTCCCCATTCATTCTATTTTAAAAAAAGTATCAGCTGTTTTTCTACTATCCTGCGATATTTATCATTGTTTGGCAACTACTGAAAGGGGTTTCATTTTTGGGGAATGGTGCGTGTGAAGCATTATTTCTTGCTTAGGTTGGCCCGCTTTTCGTCCGTACAGAGACGGATTTCTTTCCCTCCTGTCAACGAAGTCATGAGATAGTAGCGATTTTTGTCATAATAGCGCATCTCTGTAACATCCTGAAAATACATAGATGTCTGCATGGTCTTATCCCGATATCAACCCAAAATCACCCGATATCGGCTTTTTTTCTCCATCTTGTCGACCTACAGTGAAAGCATAAACAGAGGATCTAGCTTACTACTGACAAAAAGGAGGTAATACGATGAGGAACATGAGATATTTCCAGGGAATAATGATCATAATGTTGGCTTTGCTACTGCCTGTTCATTCTTCAGCAAAGGGGTATTATCAAGATGGTGATGTGGAAGTTGATATTGTCTCCGATCAGCGAGGTACCTTACAGAGGTTTGATGCCCGGATGGGAGGGGCGGATGTGGAGCGAAGTTATGTCATTGCCCGTGATGCAGAACGATATCGTATTCGAGTGAGCAACAGGAGTAATAAACGGGTTGGAGTTGTCCTGGCCGTTGATGGAAGAAACATAATTTCAGGGAAGAAATCATATCTGCAGTCCCATGAGCGTATGTACATCCTCGGACCGCATCAAACACAAGAATATGGGGGATGGCGCACCGGTAAAAATCGGACAAACAGGTTTTATTTTACCGGGATGAGCGATTCGTATGCGGCGGACTGGGGAGATCATACAGCAATGGGAGTGGTGGCTGTTGCTGTCTTCAGAGAGCATCAGCAGCAGATCTTAAGAAAAGAGAAAAGGTATAAAAAATCCGGAAAATTTCAAGCAATGAAAGAGGGACCGGGAACCGGATTTGGTGAAAATGAATGGTCCCCCAGCAGAGAGGTTCGCTTTGTTGCCCAAAAAAGAGCGGCTGAGAAAAAATTTATTAAATATGAATGGCGTTCTACCCTGTGCAGCATGGGTATTGTCCAGTGCAAACCGGCTCGAAAAGAGAACCGTTTCTGGCCCCATAACAGGAGAAATAATGGCTACGCCCCATTTCCTTCCTGGTCGTTACAGTTGAGTTTTTAGTTTAAAAAGGATCGTTGACGGGGTGATATGTTCCGAGATGTCTTCTCGAGATTCTTCCCTTAGTCGGGAAGAATAAGGACCTTTGCTCCTCTGATCCGCTGCTCTTTGATTTCCAGGAGGGCACGGTTGGCCTCTTGCAGTGGATATTCCACCACTTCGGGCAGGATTGGGATTTCCGCTGCAAGAGAGAGAAACTCTCTGACATCATCGGTAGCCACGTTGGCCACTGATTTGATCTCCTTTTCCATCCAGAGGTGGTTCTCGTAATTCAGGCGCAGCAATTCTTTTTTGTCTGCCTCCTGTTTACGGATGGCATTGATCACAAGCTTTCCGCCTGGTTCGAGGTTGGTCAGGGCCTCCACCACCGGTTTCCATGCCGGGGTGGTGTCGATGATGGCGTGCAGTTTATGCGGCGCATCCTCACCGATGTTGCCTGCCCAGCTGGCACCTAGCTCCAGGGCGAATTGCTGTTCGGATTCCTTTCTGGCAAAGACAAAGACTTCGCTGTCGGGGTAACGGTGGCGAACCATTTTTAGGACCAGGTGGGCAGAGCTGCCAAAACCGGTCAGGCCCAGTCGTTCTCCGTTCTTCAGGCCGGTCAGTTTCAGGGAACGGTAGCCGATGGCCCCGGCACAGAGGAGGGGGGCGGCCTGGCTGTCGCTGAATCGCTCAGGGAGGAGATGAACATAGTCTTCCCTTGCTGTCAGGTACTGGGCATAGCCTCCGTTAACATCCCTGCCTGTTGCCACAAAATCCGGACAGAGGTTATTATTCCCGGCCAGGCAGTGGAGACAGTGCCCACAAGCGGATCCAATCCAGGCAACGCCCACCCGACTCCCTGTCTGGATGCTGCGCACAGCCTCTCCTGTTTCGATTACAATCCCCACTACCTGATGGCCGGGAATCAGAGGAAAGTGCTGAGGTGGTGTCCTTCCCTCTATCTCGTCCAGTTCGGTATGACAGACACCACAGGCACGGACCTTGATCAGGACTTCGTCGGCAGCGGGGACCGGGATCGGCAGTTCTTCCAGGGAGAGGGGGCTTCGATTTTGGGAAAGATCAGTAATCCGGTGCAGGACCATGGCCTTCATCATTGTCTGTTTATTCATTGTTCTGCAAGGGTTGGAAGTTTTTCGGTTTGACGGGGAAGGGTGACGGTGAAGCAGACTCCCTTCTTCCCGTCGCTTAGATTCTCTGCTCGTATGCTGCCATGATGGTGTTCAATAATGGTACGGACGACATAGAGGCCGAGACCTAAGTGAGGGGTGGCCTCTTTTTGTGTACGCAGCGAGACCATGGAATTGAAGATATGTCCCAGCATGTCCGGGGCAATGGGGCTGCCTTCATTACTGATTTGCAGCTCCAACCTCTCCTGTTTACCTGAAAGATGCAGGGTGACAGGTGTCTTGGGTGTGTGGAAGGAGGCTGCATTGTCGATGAGTTTTTCGAGCATCTGGCGCAGCCGGTCTGGGTCTCCGTGGATGAGGATGGCTTCCGGTGGAACCTGGTAGACAAAGTCGACCTCGGGATAGCTTGGACGCCAGCCATGCTCAAGCCAGAGGGAGAGAGCGGAGGTGAGATTGAAGGTTTCCGGGAAGTCATACTCCAGGGCCTCTTGTAAACTTGTGGCATCCCGGATGGCGGTGAGTAAGGATTCCATGCGTTGCACATCGCGTAGAGCCCAGCCGATAAATTCTTTTGCCTGTTGATCAGGGTTGGGCAGCTCTTTTTCCAGGTTCTTCAAAGAGGCAGAGACCCCGGCAAGGGGGGTGCGCATCTCATGCTCCAGGTTGTCGGCCATTTTTTCCCGATATTCGTTTTGTTCCTTTAGTTGGATGAGCATGGAGGCAAGGGTTCGGGAGAGGTCACCTATTTCATCTCTGGCCCGCACCGGTTGAATGGCGGTTACGATCTTACCATCTTCGCTGATGGCACTGGCCGCCTGATTGCGCAGACGACGGATTCGGCTGGAGATGCGCGAGGCAAAGAGCATGAGGCCTATTCCCACCACCACAAAGGCCATGACTGTCAAGCCGATGGATTCCTCTATCATTTTATTTTTCAATGCCAGAATTGAATTGGTGGTCTGTTCCACCACCACAGCTCCCACTACATTTCCTTCATCAAGCAAAGGAGTGATGGCTGCCATCACCTCCACCCGGGCATCGGCCAGGCGATAGTGGGTGATACTGGATTTTCCCTGTAATCCCTCTTCAATACCCTGGATATCCAGTCTTTTGGGTTGAGAGGCGGGTGGCGTGAAGTTGACTGCGAAGGGTTCGGTGAACAGCCGGTACACAGGGGCCAGCTGACGGTGAACCCACGGCAGTATGGAGTTGAGCCCCTGTTCGGATTCTTTTTTCTGCGGTGTTTCAGTCTCCAGGCTGCCAAAGCGGGCACGAACCCGTCTGTTTTCATCAACCACCCGGATACGGGAATGGGGGCGGTCCAGGCTGCGTAGCAGGGCCTCAATCGCCGTGGATGGAGCAAGGAGCCAGCCCAGTTCACCGATCTGGCCGGGGTTGGCTGTGCCGATAATGGTCTCCACCCCTCGTTCATCTTCATTATCCACATCGGCAACAGCAAAGGCCAGACGTTTTCCGATCATGTCTAAAGGAATGCGCAGTTCAACGGTATAGCCATCTTCACTTTCTGCCCAGACTCCCTGGATACGTGGTTCGTTGGCCTGTGGGAGCGGTTCTTTTGGGTCCGCCTCCATGAGAAATCCGTTAATCCAGCCAGGTTTTTCAGTGGCCAGCAGATAGCGATGGAGTTCACCCTGCCGGTCTTCGATACCGATCTGGATGTGATCCGCTTTTCCGGGATAGAGGGAGTTTGGGTGGCGATACACCAGTTGGTCATCCTGGATCAGAAACAGGGCGTAGAGGTATTTCCCTCGCTGTCCCAGCAGATGCTTGAATTTGAGAGAATTCTCTCTATAGGGTGCTGTGGAAGAGAGGACATGTTCGGCTCCGAATTCTTCACTTTGGAGCAGTTCCGGCTGCCAGTCATCTGTCTTGCCATTGAGCCGAATGGAGTTGGAGAGGTGAAAGAGGTAGAGATCCCGGCTCTGATCCAGGGAATGAAAGAGTTCACGATCAAAAATGTCCGGCCGGTTGGCAAGTGCCGTTGCCACAGCCTTTGCCGTAAACATCAGGGCCTCTTCCCGGCTGGCAAGCAGGCTGGACTGGAGCATGGCGCTGAAGCGGAAGCCGATCAGGGGGATGAGCAGGAGCAACAGTGAAATAAGAGTGAGTTTGAGGCGAAGGGAGATACGCATACTCTGTTATTTTTCCAGCCAGCGATAGCCCATACCATATTCGGCATGGATGGCATTAAATTCCTGGTCTGTTTGGCGAAATTTTTCTCTGATTCTTCTGACATGGGCGGCGATAGCGTTATTGGTGACCACAACATTTGCGGCATTCATGAGTTGATCATGTGATTTCACATGGCCGGGCCGCCGAACAAGAGCCGTGAGAATCCAGAATTCGGTGAGAGTCAAACTCACCATCACTTCCTTCCAGCTCACCTGCTTGCGTTCATCCTCAATACGTATGGAACCGTACTCGATGATTGTTTCATCTTGTTTCTGTTTTGTTCCGCGAAGGGCCTCCAGCATCTTAAACAGGGCAGAGATACGCACCGGCAGAAAGTCGAGAGTGGTGGTGTCTTTGGTCAGATAGTCCCAGGCTCCGAGGCGAAGGCCTGAAACGCGGTCCAGGTCGGAATTGCGGGCAGTGAGAAAGATGATGGGAAGTATGGGAGAGAGACTGCGAAGTTCCCGGCAGAGCTCAAAACCACCTTCCATCTCTTCCTTCAGCATTACGTCAAGGATGGCCAGATCCGGCAGTTTGCGGGAAAAGGCAGCACTAGCCTCGGCTCTGGAGCTATAGCTTGTCACCTGATAGCCGTCTCGTATCAGGGCCTGGGCATAGTTGTTGCGAAGGGTTTCATCATCTTCAACCAGGGCAATGGTATAGGGCATAGGCTTATCGGCGTGAAGGTTTCGTCAGGAGGAAAACGTATGTATTAAAGGTGACCTTAAGCTTAAAGTATCACAGAACAGCCTCTTTGGCTATGACCGGACGGCCATTGTCATAATCTGTCATAGTTCTTATGTGGACTGTCATAGTTGCCTTGATACCTTGTCATTGTCATGAGCTCTAATGGGAAATAGCAGACAAAGGACTTGTGGTATCAGACAAAACGAAAGAGAGGCGGAAACATGGGTAGTGAAAGAGATGAGAGAAAAAAGACACAGGCTGATCCGGGGAATATGCTGTTTGTCCTCTATGTGGGATTTGTGATGTGTCTTGTTGTTCTGGCGATGGTGGCGGATGGCCGCGCTGCCGTGAGCCGAGAAGGAAGAGGGGAATTCCAGCTCTCCGAGGTGCGGCAGGGCGAACTTCTCTTTACCGGGAAAAATGAGGGGAAGTATACTCCTGCCCCGCGACTGTCGCAGGATGTGGAGATCTATGTCAGTGGGCTGGCCGCGAGAACCATGGTTCGCCAGCGTTTTTTGAACAGCAGTGAAGAGTGGCAGGAGGCGGTGTATGTCTTTCCGCTTCCTGATGAGAGTGGAGTGGATCAGCTGCGCATGCGGGTGGGAGAAAGAGTCATTGAGGGGGAGATCAAGGAAAAGGTGGAGGCCAAAAAGATATATGAGCAGGCCAGAAAGGAAGGCAGAAAGGCATCCCTGCTGGCTCAGGAACGTCCCAATATCTTTACCATGTCTGTGGCTAATATCGGACCGGGTGAGGAGGTGGAGGTGGAGATTGAGTATCAGCAGGTGGTGGGGCTGGCTGACGGAATATTTTCTCTTCGCTTCCCCATGGTGGTTGCACCCCGCTACATTCCGGGCAATCCGCTTTCGGAGAATGAAGAAGTGGGAGGGATTCAGTTTGCCGGCAGTGGATGGTCTCTGGATACTGATCAGGTACCTGATGCCTCACGAATCACTCCGCTCGTGGCAATCGCATCGGAAAAGGGGCTGAATCCGGTTCGCCTGATGGTGGAGCTGGCTGCTGGATTCTCAGTGGCCAGAGTGGAAAGCCTCTATCACGGTGTTACCGTGGCAGAGGAAGAGAAAGGGGCAAAGTTGATTCGTTTCAATGGAGAGGTGGTGGCGGACCGTGATTTTGTTTTGGAGTGGGAGGCTGAACAACTGCAGAGCCCTCATGCCGCTCTTTTTACCGAAAATAGAGGGGAAAATGATTATCTGTTACTGATGCTCATGCCACCGGAAGGAGAGAACTCAGGTAAAACATTGGCTCGGGAACTGATTTTTGTCCTCGATACCTCAGGCTCCATGGCGGGTCCTTCCATCATTCAGGCACAGGAGGCTCTGGTCCTGGCCCTGTCTCGTCTTCATGATTATGACCGCTTTAACGTGATCGAGTTCAACTCCACTGCCCGGAAGCTTTTTAGCAAGGCAGAACCCGCTAATGGTGAGAATCGGGATCGGGCAATTCGATTTGTTCAATCTTTGCAGGCGGACGGCGGCACAGAGATTGCCTCGGCTCTCGATCTGGCCCTGGATGGAAGGCTGAACCATGAACGGATTCGTCAGGTCATCTTCCTTACTGACGGCAGTGTGGGCAATGAAGAAAAACTGCTGGCTATGATAGACTCCCGTCTCGGAGATTCCCGTCTTTTCACAGTGGGAATCGGATCTGCTCCCAATTCTTATTTTATGTCCCGGGCCGCTGTCATGGGCAGGGGAAGTTTCACCTATATCGGCAAGGTCGAGGAGGTGCAGGAGA
>JAQYVF010000077.1 GCA_030145625.1 Desulfocapsa sp.
GATTGTAATATTAGAACAAAGAGGACTATGGCAATCAGCTTGCCGATGGCGGCAAAAGGGTTCGCCGGTGGTGAATTTTGAACTCCTCCACCGGATGATTGTTCCTTTTTGGGGGAGTCGGAGAAGAAGTTCTGAAGTTTTTTGATGATCTGGGCCACCATCTCTTCGGGCGTCTGGGGTTTTTTCTTCTGCCCCCATGGTGGTTGTTGATCCTGATTAGACATAAAAGGTCTCTCCAAAGTAGAGTTTGTTGCTTACTGTCAGGGAGTAAACTCAAATTTTAAATTAAGTGATTTTAGCTAAAGTAATTGTTCTAGATGCGAACGCAACGTTTTATTTTGAAATTTCTATCAGAACAGGGCACTTTTCCACGAAGTGAAGATGCCTGCTATAAAGAGAAGGAAAAGGATTGTTTGAAATATCACAGAGTGTCGGAGGGTTAGTAGAGGTTTTCTTGAGAGTATCCAGCCGACAACCAGGCCGCAGCAAAGCCCAAAGAAATGCGCACCAAGGTCTGTTCGTTCTCCAGAACTGCCAAGCATTGCCAGAAGTGCTGCGCCGGCCATGAAGGGCATGATACGTTGGTAACCTGTTCGTATTTGATGTTGACGGCTGAGTATGGCGAGCATGCCGATGATGGAAAAGACAGCTGTGGAAAAACCAACAAAGTGATGATTGTCACCATGCAAAAAGACATTGATCAGGTTGGCAAGTGTTGCAGTCAGCAGCATGCTGAACAGTCCGAGGCCGTTTCCGCTAAGCCTGCAGAAAAAGTGAAAGAGGAATCCGCCAAGGAGACAGTTCCCCAGGAGGTGTGTGGTGTCGGCATGAAGAGTGAGGGCTGTGATGAGTCGATACCATTCACCATTTTTTAAGATGGCTTCGGCATCTCCTGCACCATTGGTAAACCAGAAAGAATGGTCGGCCCACGGGCCTGTGATGGAGTAAAACAGGGCCAGTCCTCCGATGAGGAGCAAGGTGGGCGGTTGGAGTAGGGGAGTGAAACTGCTGGTGGACTCAACAGGCCTTGGGGGCCAGTTTTTGTTTTCGTGAAAATAGGCCTGGATCTGCTCATGGGCAGCTTGGGTGTCATCAGCAGTCACACTAATGATCAGATTGTCAGGGCGTTGGCTGAGGTGGTGGCTGATTCCAGCAGAAGAGAGTACGAGGGAACAGGTAAAGGCAACCTGTTCCACATCTGTTTCAAAAACCGTTTCACTAAAGGCGGTTTTGGGTGTTTCTTCTGTGGTTGGTGAGAGGGTAGTGGAATCAGGATCATAAGGTAACATGATTCAAGTCATAGTCACTGTGTATGGATTTGGCAATTAGTGCGTGCTGATTTTTACCAAGAGTTTACGCGATATTCAAATTTCAGGTGACCTTGAGTGTTGTGGGCGTTTAGCAGCAGCTCAAGGTAGGTGAAGTCAACGAAAGCCTGTTCGTTTGGTTTTGTGATTTGAATTATTCTTTTTCTCTGTGAGAAGGCCAGGACTGAAGAGGAAGAGGGAGAGATGTTGCTTGATTTGTTTGGATTCTGTTTTGAGCTCACGAGAGAGAAGTGATAGGAAAGAGCTTAAAGCTGGTTCCCGGGATTGCGGGAAGCTTGGTTTCGTGCTATACGGGCAGTGACAGGGGGACTTCCTAAAAAAAATAAGGAGATGAAAAGTGGAAAGAGTAGGCAAAAGAAAAAGGGGTTACAGCTTGAAAAGCTTGCAACCCCTTTTTCGATTTGGTGCCGAAGAGAAGACTCGAACTTCCACGGGCATGCGCCCACTAGACCCTGAACCTAGCGCGTCTACCAATTCCGCCACTTCGGCATAACGCTGGTCAATATGCTTGTCCTAAGGAATTTTGTCAAGACTTTCTTCTGGACGGATGCAAAAAAAAAGCACGATTTTTGAAAAGAAAATGAAAATATATAGAGACCTGAAGAAGATCCCGGAACCTTTTCCCCATGCCTGCGTAACCATAGGTAACTTTGATGGGGTTCATCTTGGGCATCAGCTCCTGTTTGGGGAAGTTGTGCAACGCAGTTACCAGAGTAAAGGGACCAGTGTGGCCGTGACCTTTGATCCTCATCCTCTGCAAATTTTGCGGCCTCAGGGGATAAAGTTGATCTCTACTTGTGAACAGAAGATAGAACTTATTGAACATGCAGGTATTGATGTACTTCTTATTATACCTTTTTCAATGAAATTTGCAGGGATCAGTGCCGTTCAATTTGTTGATAATATCCTGCGTGAAACCATTGGTGTCAAAGAGCTGGTGGTGGGCTACGATTATGCCTTTGGTAAGGGGCGTGTCGGAAATATTGACTTTCTTAAAGAACAGGGTAAGGAAAAGGGGTTTTCAGTGAGCGTGGTTGAAGCCCATTACGAAAATGAGATGCTTGCCAGCTCTTCCAAGGTTAGGGAGTTGGTGGCAGAGGGGAGAATGGCTGATGCCAGAACGTTGTTAGGGCGATATTATCAGATACGTGGTGAGGTGCAGCATGGTCAGCAGCGTGGCGGAAAGGAGATAGGATTTCCCACGGCTAATTTACATATGGAGCCTGAAGATCTGATTCCGAAGATGGGTGTGTATGTGTGTCAGGTTATCTGCGACGGCAAATGTTACGGTGGTGTCCTCAATATTGGAGTTAATCCTACATTTGGAGAACAGCGTTTGGTGGCTGAGACCCATATTTTTGATTTTGATCAGGACATTTATGGTAAACCGATCAAGGTTAATTTGTTAAGATTTTTGCGTAGTGAAAAGAAATTTTCCGGTATAGAGGAATTGGCAGCCCAGATTGCTCGAGATGTGAGTCGGGCAAGAGAGGTCTTGATCCAGCAGCAGAAAGAGCTGACGCTTTCCTGTGAAGAGCACTTTAATCGCTAAGCTGTGTCTATAAGAGTTTGCCAGGGCGGAATTGCGAAACTCTTCCTGGGATTTTTTTCTGCTTGCATGTCAGCTGAAGGTGTCTATAATGTAGTCGCTTTGACGGCAGAAGAGTGGATTGTATCAGTTGTACTGAAATAAATTTAAAAACATGCCGTAGTTAAATAGAAATAGAGGGAAATCATGTCTGAAGAAAATACAGAAAATTTGAGCGAAGATCTGCCAACGGTTATTGCTGAGATGGAAAAAAAATGTAAACACAATCCTGATAACGTGGTGGCTTTTCATCATCTGGGATTGGTATACATGAAGGCTGGAAGAATTGATGAGGCCATTGAGGCTCTGGAGCGCTGTATTGTAATTGATGATCAGGCCAATCAGCCTATGATCAATCTGGGCGCGATTTATTTTGGGATGGGAAATTTAGAGAGAGCTCAGGAACTCAATGAACAGGCAATCCAGGCGCAACCGGATACTTCAGCTCAGGCCTATGCCAATCTGGGATTGATCTGGCAGCAGCGCAATGAATTGGATAAAGCCATAGGCGCCTATGATAAAGCCATTCAGTATGATCCCAAACTGGCCACGGTGTGGATGAATTTGACCTCTGTTCTGACCATGAAAGGTGAAGATGAGCGAGCTCTGAAGGCGGCACGTAAGGCAACCGAGATGGAGCCTGATTCGCCCCTTGCCCAGAATAATCTGGCAGTGGCGCTCTATTTCAGCAATGACTTTAGCACTGCAAAGATACACATGGAAAAAGCCAAGGAATTAGGCTACTCTGTTGATCCGAATTTTATAGCAGGGCTTGAAGAAAAACTGGGCTGATGGCTTCCAGTCGGAAGGTTTGACCCTGATCGTCTGAGAAGTAGATTGAAACAATGAAAAGACAAAAAATAACCACCGCTCCATGGTGCCCTTTCTGCGGCCAAAAGGTAGGTCGGGCCAGTGATGCCATTGAGAGAAAAATGGAGGAGTTTCATGTGGGGCGTTGTCCATGTGGCGCTGTGTACACCTGTGATCCTACTGGCCATAATGTTGGGGCGGCAATGGTGGAAACACTGGTTTTCGCCTGCGACGATAACTGGGATTTTGCCTGGGATCTGATGCCTGAAGATGATTATCTGACTGGCAGGGTGGAAGATTATGATGAGGTCACTCATCAGGTGGTCAATACTGGTAATATTGATGGCCGTCCGGTTCGTGGTGTTCTCTATTTTGTCCGTTTGCATACCGAGCTTGCAGAGATATCCAAGCGGGTGAAAGCGAAAAAAGATGGCTTGGCCCGTGAGAGTGTGGAGCCTGTGGCTGCTTCCAAGGGGATTGCTTCGGCAGCAACTCCAGAACCGAAACTGGATCCCAATAGGGTGAAGCTCAAGGTTAATAAGCAGATCATCAAAGAGGTAAGAGAGAAAGGTGATATAGATACCTTGGTTGCCCTCTGTTTTGATCACAGGAAGACTCTGCGCCTTCTGCAGCGACTCCTCTATGATGTTGACGAGGCGCATCGCTGGGAAACGGCGTGGATTATCGGGCAGGTCTGTTCGCGGGTGGCTACTAAGGCTCCCGGGCAGGTTTCTGAACTTATGCATAGACTCTTTGAGGCCTGTTCCGACTCGGCGGCAACCCCTTGGGGGATGGTGGAGACCCTTGGAGAGATTATTGCTGGAAGACCTGATATCTTTGGGGCTTTTAGCCGGCATCTGCTGAATTATATGGGAGATGCCTCCACACAGGCTCAGGTGGTGTGGGCTCTTTCTAAGATTGCTGAAAAGAGACCGGACCTGATTCGGGAAATGACTTTTTTCAATCTGTTTCATTTTCTTCAGCATCCGGAACCGGTAATGCGTGGTTTAGTCGTTCAGCTCTTGGGTCGAATTCGAGCAACAGAAGTAACTATGCAGCTCATGGAGCTCAGCGACGATCAGGCAAAATTGATAATATGGGATCAGGGAAAACCTGAAGAACATCGTGTTTCCGATTTGGTGAAAGTGGCGCTGGAACAGATTAGTCCTTCTGCGTGAAGTGTTACTTGAAACAGGGCAGCTGATTTGGGCTTAGAAAAATTACGGAGTGGCATAGAACTGTAGAGGGACTTATCCAGTTTTCTAGGGCTAGTCCCTCTCCGTGAAGTGTTCCGTGAAAACACGGCAGCCGGTATGGACTTGAAGAATTGATGAAGTGGCTATATTAATACAGTGGCTACGTAACATGTAACATATTGATATGTTTAAATAAGCCAAAGGGGTGGATTTGAACTGTAGATAGTTTTATCCGGCTCAGCAGGGCTCGTTAAGGAGAGAGTGACGATGATAAGTAATGTTCAACCCATGAAAGATATACAGCAGGCTGGTAAGGAAAAAGAAAAAAAGCGCTCCAGTGATCCGATTCAGGCAGAGTATGAGGATGGACAGGAGTTCCTGCAAAAAAAGGAACTTTCTCAGGCTGCACTCGCTTTTCATAATGCCTTGCGTGGTTTTGAAGAGAAAAACAATCAGGACGGGATAGCTAATGCCTCCAATCAATTGGGGAATGTCTGTCTGGAAAAGGGTGAATTCGAAAAAGCCCTGCAGCACTATCAGCGATCCTGGAAGATTTGTGATCGTTTTGATGATCCCATGAGCCTGTTGGCTCTCTCCAAACAGTTGGTTGCCGTTCATCGGGGACTGGGAGAATATGAAAAGGCGTTGCAGATTGGTCTTGATATGCTTGAGACCTATAGCATGAATAACGATCCTCAGGGTACGGTAGAAACCTTGGAGAATATGGTGAAACTTTATCTGGATCAGGATGAGAAGAAAAAAGCGGCAGATACCTTTCGCACCATTGCTTCCATCCATGACAACTATAATCATAAAACTATTGCCGAAGGCTTCCGGAACAAGGCAAAAGAGTTGGAAGCCTCCTGAAAAGGAATCGGCAGAAGATAATGTTCACAGGGATAGTAGCAGGAACAGGGAGATTACTGGCCAAACGCAGTGCCGGTGGTGGGCTGGCCTTTGATCTGGAGGCTGGCTTTAATTTGAGTGATCCTGTTGAAGGAGAGTCCATTGCTGTCAACGGTGTCTGTCTTACTGCTTATAATATTCAGGGACAGAAATTTACCGTTGATGTTTCTCCTGAGAGTCTCTCGCGGACGACGCTTGGTAAGCTCAGTGTGGGAGGGGAGATGAACATGGAGCGGGCTCTTCAACTTTCCGACAGGCTTGGCGGCCATATCGTTTCCGGTCATGTGGATTGTGTGGCAAGTGTGCGAGAACGCCAGCCAAAGGGAGATTTTACTCTTTTTTCTTTTTCTTTTCCTGCAGCGCTTAGCCGGTATGTGATTGAAAAAGGATCTATCACCATAGACGGAGTGAGTCTTACGGTGAATAGTTGCAGTGACGAGACCTTTGAGGTCTCAATAATTCCTCACACCCTGCAGGTTACTACCCTTGGTCTTTTGAAACGGGGGGGCAAGGTAAATATTGAAGTAGACATTATAGGAAAATATGTGGAAAGACTTCTCACGCGCAATGGTAGCGGTGCTGAACCGAACGTCCAGGGAAAGGGGATAAATTCAACTTTTCTTGCTGAGAATGGTTTTTTCTGAATGGTTTATTCGTTATTTTAAGATGTAATTTTAGATAAATAAGGTTGGATATTATGGCAGTTAGCTCAATTGATGAAGTTGTAGAAGATATTAGAACCGGAAAGATGGTTATTCTGGTCGATGATGAGGATCGTGAAAATGAAGGCGACCTCTTTATGGCTGCTTCTGCCGTCACACCTGAAGCCATCAATTTTATGGCCAAACACGGTCGAGGGCTGATCTGTCTGACCCTGAGCCCAGACTTGGTTGATAAGCTTGAGCTGCCCATGATGGTCTCTGATAATAAGTCGCCTTACGGTACCGGGTTCACTATCAGTATCGAGGCTACAACCGGTGTTTCCACCGGCATATCGGCAGCAGATAGAGCGCGGACCATTGAGGCGGCTGTTGCACCGGACGCTCAGCCCAGCGATATTATCAGCCCTGGCCATGTATTTCCTCTTCGAGCCCGTGAGGGTGGTGTTCTTGTTCGCCTGGGGCAGACGGAAGGTTCTGTTGATCTTGCCCGCCTTGCCGGTCTGACTACAGCAGGCGTTATCTGTGAGGTCATGAAAGAGGATGGGACCATGGCCAGGATGCCTGATCTTGAGAAATTTGCTGCAGAGCATGATCTGAAGATATGCACCATCGCTGACCTAGTTGCTTACCGACTGCGTGAGGATATTTTGGTCCATCGTGCTGCTGAGGCAAGGCTCCCCACTGATCATGCCGGCGAGTTTAGGGCTATTGTTTACACCAATGATGTGGATAAATTTGAACATATCGCCTTGGTTAAAGGGGATATTGACTCTGAGAAAAAAGTATTGGTAAGAGTTCATTCCGAGTGTCTAACAGGAGATGTCTTTGGTTCTTCACGCTGTGATTGTGGTAATCAACTTCACGCTGCCATGCGTATGATCGATCAGGAGGGCAGCGGAGTTCTTCTTTATATGCGGCAGGAAGGGCGAGGGATTGGTCTGGTCAATAAGGTCAAGGCTTATGCTTTGCAGGACGGTGGCATGGATACCGTAGAGGCGAATCACAAACTGGGTTTTAAGGCTGATCTTCGTGATTATGGTATAGGTGCTCAGATCCTGCGTGATCTTGGCGTAAGGAAGATGGGCTTGCTTACCAATAATCCTAAAAAAATAATAGGACTTGAAGGGTATGGGATTGAAGTCGTTGCTCGCTATCCCATCGAGATGGAGGTTGGGGAAGAGAACAAAGGGTATCTCCAGTGTAAGCGTGACCGCATGGGACACCTGATTGAAGTGGATGAAGAATAAGCTCCCTGCCGAAGAGTTACCGAGTTATTAACCCCTCAAGGAAAAGTGTTAAAGGAAAGTGGAAGGTATGGCAAATTACATTGAAGGAAATCTGAAGGCTGATGGGAAGAAGTTTGGAATTATTGTTGCTCGTTTTAATTCCTTTATTTCTGAGAAATTGCTTGAAGGGGCCATAGACAGTCTGGTTCGTTCCGGTGCTGCCGACAGTGATATTGACGTGGTGAGGGTGCCGGGGGCTTTTGAGATTCCCTTGATTGCCAAAAAAATGACTGCCGCCCAGAAATATGATGCAATCATCTGTTTGGGTGTGGTTATCCGTGGTGCCACTCCTCATTTTGACGTGGTGGTAAACGAGGTCTCTAAGGGATCTGCCCAGGTCGGCTTGGAAACCGGAGTGCCGGTTCTCTTTGGCGTATTGACCACGGAAACCATAGAGCAGGCCATTGAGCGATCTGGAACAAAGGCTGGTAATAAGGGTGCGGAAGTGGCTGTTGCTGCCATTGAAATGGCCAATCTCGTTACTAATTTTCAGTAAAGGATATAGATACCAGTGTCGGAATCTATAATCCGACACTGGTTTTCTTCCCCCGTTACCTCTTTTTAATGGTGGTTCTATCGTATGGGTGTACGTCGAAATGCTCGTGAAGCTGTTCTCCAGTTTCTCTTCCAGGATGATTTTTTAGGGTTGGACTCCGACAAGGAGTGTGCGGCGGAGCAGCGATTTGCTGACTTCTGCACCCTGTATGATATACAGAAAAAGGCACGTCCTTATGCTTTGTCACTTGTGGAAGGGATCTGCAGGCAACGATCGGAGATCGATGCATCGATTAGCAAGCATGCCAGCAATTGGAGGTTGGAGCGGATTGATGCAACTGATAGGAATATTCTTCGTATTGCTGTTTATGAAATGACCTTTCAAGATGATGTGCCGCCAGAGGTCGCGATCAATGAGGCCGTGGAAATAGCCAAACGTTTCGGCACTGATGATTCTTCTGCATTTGTCAATGGTATCCTTGATAGTATTAAGGCCTCGCTTGTGTAAAGTTGATTCCGGCTCCCTGTCATGTTTAGTCAGGGGCATGTATGCATGGAGGATCCTGTGTAAATAACAGCAAAGATAAATGGAGTCATGTGAAGACTAATGGAAAACAGCTTGCTGGTTTTCCCGTTTTATTCTGTTTTTTTCTCCCTCTGAGAAAGAATGTGTTACCAATTCCTCCTTGATTCTCCCCCTTTCTGTTTTTCTTGTCGCCTTGATTTTTTTGATTAATCTGATTAGATCAATTGCTTATACTCTTTATGGAGGAGAGATGGTTCCCTTCCCCTTGAGACCTGCTTTTATTTTCCCTTTTCAGTTTTTTCTACACAGAGGCGTACTGATACAACCATGGAAAAAGTCAGTAAGATAACTCGGCCAAGTTTGAAACAAGAGGCTGCTGCAGTCCTGGGAATTTTTATCTCCCTTTTTCTTTTTCTCAGTCTTGCTTCCACAACCCTGGCCGGTGCTGGGAATTGGGGTGGAGAGCTTGGAACACTCGTTGCTCAGGTATTAATGGGATTTACCGGTTGGGGGGCCTATCTTCTGGCTTCTCTCCTTCTGCTTCTCTCCTTTCTTTTCTTCAGTCCCAGAATGTCATTTGAGCGTCTGCCTCAGATCACTGCCGGACTCACCGGTGCAGTTATTGCTGCCTGTGCACTGCTCTCTTCACTTTCATTAAGGAATTTGGCCTCTATTGAGAGCGGTGGATTCCTCGGCAAGACAGTTTTTACTCTCATGCAGTCAGTTGTGGGTGGCCCTGGGACAGTCCTTTTTCTCCTTCTGCTCTTTGTTGTTTCACTCATGCTCTCAACGCAGTTTTCGCCCTACCAACTTGGTGCCTTGCTCTGGCGAATGGTAAAACGAATGGTCATAGGGGGTAAAAATGCGCTGGTTTCCGGGAACGAAAAAAGGGCCTTGCGTAAGGAGGTCAAAAAAGAGGTAAAAGAGAAGGCCAGAAAAGAAGGTCCCGCTGTGCATCGGAAAAAGCTTGCAGCCACTCCCCAGGCCGGGCCAGCAGTATCGGTGCCGGTACTTAAAGAACCGTCACAAGCTGTGAAGAGTAATGACGTGGATGATGAGTTCGCTGCTCAATCGGTTGCCAGGGGGGATTGGAAAATACCACCACTCAGCCTTCTTGATAAAAATGTACATGAGCAGGAAAAGGTAGATAAGGAAGTTTACTATCAGGTTTCCAAACAGCTTGAGCAAAAGCTCAAGAATTTTGGCGTGTCAGGAAAGGTTGTTGGTATTTCACCCGGTCCGGTTGTTACCACTTATGAATATGCTCCGGCAGCCGGAGTAAAAATTAATAAGATTGTGGCCTTGGCTGATGACCTCGCTCTTGGGCTTAAAGCCCAGTCTGTACGTGTAGTTGGGTCGGTGCCAGGGAAGGCTGCACTTGGGATCGAGATACCCAATCCTGATCGTTCTGTTGTCTATATTCGTGAACTGCTTACTTCTGAACTCTATCGCGGGAGTAAACATAAGCTGGATATTGCTCTGGGACTTGATGTGGTGGGCAGTCCTGCCTTTGCCAACCTGGCAAAAATGCCCCATCTTCTTATAGCTGGAGCAACAGGGGCTGGAAAGAGCGTGGCCATAAATACTATCATCGCTTCACTGCTGTTCAATGCCACACCTGAAGAAGTGCGTTTGTTGATGATAGATCCGAAACGTATCGAACTTTCTGGATATGAAGGGATTCCGCACCTCCTGCATCCTGTGGTGGTCGAACCTAAGCTGGCATCCCGGGCACTGATGTGGGCAGTTCGCGAGATGGAGCGACGTTATAGGCTCATGGAAGCGCAGAAGGTGAAGAGTTTTGACTCATATAACGAAGCCTGCGAGGAAAAGCTTCCCTATATCGTCATCATTGTTGATGAGCTTGCTGATTTGATGATGGTGGCTTCCAAGGATGTGGAGGCTTCCATTGCCCGTCTTGCCCAGATGGCAAGGGCTGCAGGGATGCACCTTATCCTGGCCACCCAGCGACCGTCAGTTGATGTCCTTACCGGTTTGATTAAAGCCAACTTTCCGACCAGAATATCTTTTAAAGTAGCATCAAAAGTTGATTCCAGGACTATTCTTGATACATCCGGGGCAGAACATCTTCTGGGGGCCGGCGATATGCTTTATCTGGCGAATGGCTCCTCAATTCTGCAGCGGGTTCACGGTGCCTATATCTCCGAGGCCGAGACTGAACGTATAATCAATTTCCTGAAAGAACAGGGCAACGCCTCCTATGATGAGTCGGTAACGGCTGCAGTGGAAGAGGAGGAAAATGGAGGGGGGAATGGAGATACTGGTGAACATGACGAACGCTATGATGAGGCATTGGCAATTGTCTGTGAATCAGGGCAGGCATCAATCTCCATGGTCCAGCGACGTCTGCGAGTGGGCTATAACCGAGCAGCCAGGATGATCGAAATGATGGAAAAAGAGGGTGTGGTTGGACCTGCCGACGGGGCCAAGCCACGAGAGGTCTTAACCCGTAACAGTTATGACTGAACGGGTAGGTGGTAGGTGAATGAATTTTCTTGACAATTATTCGGCAACAAACTATAAGATTAATCTTGTAAAAATGAGTGATGGTTCATTTAGTAAGCCCCTTTTTTGGTATGATCTTAACTCGTTAAAGTTGTTGTGTTTTTAGTGGTGTTGGAACGGTACCTAAAAAGCCTGACTTTTTTAACTGTTCCTTTGATTAGCGGTATAGTTGGCCCGGTATGTTCCGGGTCGCAAAAGTAAAAATAGACTGAGGAGGTAGTTTAATGCCAAGTTATGTAGATCCTTCCAAGTGCGACGGTTGCAAGGGCGGAGACAAGACTGCATGTATGTACATCTGTCCCAACGACCTGATGGTACTTAACAAAGAAGCGATGCTGGCCTACAACCAGGAGCCTGACGCTTGCTGGGAGTGTTACTCTTGTGTTAAGATTTGTCCCCAGGGTGCAATTTTTGTTCGTGGTTACGATGACTTCGTACCTATGGGCGGACAGGTTCATCCCATGCGTAGTGCTGATTCCATCATGTGGACCGTTAAATTTCGTAACGGCAACCTGAAGCGTTTCAAGTTCCCGGTTCGTACTACTGCTGAGGGTGCTGCTAACGCTTATCCTGGCGAGAAAGGTGCAAGCCTGGATGACGAGTGTCTGCTCCTCGAGTCCGATCTGCCGACTCCTAAATAATTCTCCCCTCACATTGTTGAGAAGAATCAGCTGAATTATTTTAAAAATATTTTAAATCTATAAGGAGATTTGAATATGGCGTTACCAAATAAACCCAATGGCGAAATCGATGCTGTTGTTAATCCCGAGGTCGTAGAGCACGATGTGGATGTTCTCATCGTTGGTGGCGGTATGGCTGCTTGCGGTACTGCTTTTGAGATCAAAAAATGGGCCAGCGATGACCTGAAGATCGTTCTCTGTGATAAAGCTTCCATGGAGCGTTCCGGTGCTGTTGCTCAGGGCCTCTCAGCTATTAATACTTACATCGGTGAGAATCCCATCGAGAATTACGTAAAGATGGTTCGTAATGACCTGATGGGCGTTGTTCGCGAGGA
This sequence comes from Desulfocapsa sp., assembly GCA_030145625.1. Lineage (GTDB taxonomy): Bacteria > Desulfobacterota > Desulfobulbia > Desulfobulbales > Desulfocapsaceae > Desulfocapsa. Next base: position 12,339 of record JAQYVF010000077.1, read on the forward strand.
TCTGATCTATGACTGTGGTCGTCACGTAGATGAGTCTGTTAAGCTTTTCGAAGAGTGGGGTCTGCCCGTTTGGAAGAAAGATGCTGACGGCGAGAACCTTGATGGTTCTAAACCCGCTGCGACCCTGCGTGAGGGTGGAACCCCTGTACGTACCGGTAAATGGCAGATCATGATCAACGGTGAGTCCTACAAGTGCATCGTTGCTGAGCCTGCTAAAGCCGCACTTGGCGAAGAGAACTGCCTTGAGCGTATCTTTATCGTAAAGATGCTGCTTGACAAAAACAAACCAAACCAGATCGCTGGTGCTGTTGGTTTCTCCACCCGTGAGAACAAAGTTCTTGTCTTCCGTTGCAAGACTGCTCTCGTGGCTTGTGGTGGTGCTGTTAACATCTTCCGTCCCCGGTCTACCGGTGAGGGTAAAGGTCGTGCCTGGTACCCCGTATGGAATGCTGGTTCCACCTACACCATGTGTGGTCAGGTTGGTGCCACCATGACCATGATGGAAAATCGTTTCACCCCTGCCCGTTTTAAAGACGGTTACGGTCCTGTTGGTGCTTGGTTCCTTCTCTTTAAGGCTAAAGTACAGAACGGTCTTGGTGAGTTCTATGCAAACAGCGATGCCGTAAAAGATGAGCTTGGTAAGTTCATGCCTTACGGTGCATCTCCTGTAACCCCCACCTGTCTGCGTAATCATTTGATGATCAACGAGTTGAAAGAAGGTCGTGGGCCTATCTACATGGCTACCGAGGTCGCTCTGAATGCCTTCCTCGACGAGCGTAGAGATGCAGGTATGAATGAAAAGGATTTGAAAAAATTCTGGAAACACCTCGAGTCTGAGGCCTGGGAAGACTTCCTCGACATGTCTGTTGGACAGGCTGGTCTCTGGGCCGGTGCAAATGTTGAGCCCGAGAAAGTAGGTTCTGAGATTATGCCTACCGAGCCCTACCTCCTTGGTTCTCACTCCGGTTGTTGTGGTATCTGGACCTCAGGTCCGGAAGAAGCTTGGGTACCTGACGTAGCCAATGATTCCCGTTCCCACAAGTACAAATGGGGCTACAACCGTATGACCACCGTTGATGGTCTCTTCACCGCTGGTGATGGTGTTGGTGCTTCCGGTCATAAATTCTCCTCTGGTGCCCATGCCGAGGGACGTATCGTTGCCAAACAGATGGTTAAATTCTGCCGTGACAATGCTGACTTCAAACCCGAGTTGAAACAGACCGCTCAGGAACTGGCTGACGAAGTTTATGCACCAGTTAGACTCTATCAAGAGAATGTTGGACTGAGCACCGCTTCTAACGTTAACCCCAACTTCTGTAAGCCTGCAGGTATCATGATGCGTCTCATGAAAGCCACCGATGAGTATGGTGGTGGTGTTGCGACCTATTACATGACCTCTGGTAAACTGCTGGGTATCTGTATGGATCTCCTTCAGCTTCTTCGTGAAGATGCAGAGAAGATGGCTGCTGGTGACCTGCATGAGCTCCTTCGTGCCTGGGAAAACTACCATCGTATCTGGTGTGTTGAGATGCATATCCGTCATATTCAGTTCCGTGAAGAATCCCGTTACCCTGGATTCTACTACAGATCTGATTTTCCGGTCGTTGATGACGAAAACTGGAAGTGTTTCGTTAACTCCACATTCAATCCTGAGACCAGCGAGTGGCTGTGTGAGAAGGTTGAATGCATCAACATCGTAGAGACCGACCCCTGGCTGTAAGTTCCAGGCGTTTCATACCTGAGAAATGATTTCCCGGTTTTACACGGAAAATCATTTCGTAAAGGTACTTATCCCGGAGAGTTATTTTATCTTTCCGGAGTAAGCCTACGCATGAAATAAAAATCTCCAGGAGTCTTCGGATTCCTGGAGATTTTTACTATCTACTGCTTGTACCTGATCAGAGTAAAGGGGGACCCAATCATCCTTGACTCTGCTGAGTTACAATGTATGAAAGACCTTCGGGTTTAGTTGTGTGGAAATGATGCTCTCCTTTAATGGCTGCGCTTGTGCAGAATAAACCAGGGGGCTTCAAAGGTAAATATTAAGAGTACTAATGGAGGTTGGTATGACTGACGAGCAAGGCACCTCTGGTGCGATTTTGGTCGTAGGCGGTGGTATCAGCGGGCTCACCGCAGCCCTCGAAGCCGCTGAAGTCGGAAATGATGTATTTTTGGTCGAAAAAAATGCTTATTTTGGCGGCCGTGTAGCACAGCTGAATCAGTATTTTCCCAAGCTGTGTCCCCCGTCTTGTGGACTGGAAATTAACTTTAAACGTATTAAGGATAATCGTAGCATTCGCACCTACACCATGACGAGTGTCAAGGCTGTTTCAGGTGGTCCTGGAAATTATGAGGTTACCCTGGAAACCGCCCCGCGTTACGTGAACAGTAACTGCACTGCCTGTGGCGATTGTGCAGAGGCGTGTCCTGATGAGATTGACAATGAGTTTAACTTTGGGATGAACAAGTCTAAAGCTGCTTATCTCCCTCATGAGATGGCTTTTCCTCGTCGTTATGTCATCAACAAAGATGCCCTTTCCGAAGATGGTGCTGCAGCTGTCAAGTCTTCCTGTAAATACAACGCGGTAGATCTTGATATGCAGGTTGATACCAAGACCATCAACGTCGCTTCCATTATTTGGGCCACTGGCTGGACACCTTATGATCCAACCAAGATGGATAATCTCAAATATGGTCAGTCTCCCGCCATTGTCACCAATATGATGATCGAGCGCATGGCTGCCCCAGGTGGGCCAACTGATGGTGCTATTCTTCGTCCAGGTGACAATAAAGAGCCAGAGTCTTTTGCCTTTGTTCAGTGTGCCGGATCGAGGGATGAAAATCATCTGGAGTTTTGCTCCTATATTTGTTGTATGGCCACTTTCAAACAGATGACCTACATCAGAGAGCGTTATCCAGAGGCCAAGATCTATGTCTTTTATATCGATCTTCGTACTCCTGGGAAATATGAGAAATTCCGTGAGAAACTGATGGATGATGCAAATTCAACATTCATTAAAGGCAAGGTTGCCGAGATTATTCCCGAGTCTGACGGTTCTGTAACTGTGGTTGCTGAAAATGCAGTCACCGGACAAAAAATTAAACAGACCGTTGACATGGCAGTATTGGCGACCGGTATGCAGCCTTCACTTGCTGCTGAAGCCGCTTCTGTCTCACTTGATATGGATCCGAGTGGTTTTGTTGTCTCGAATCCCGAAAGTGGCGTGTTATCCGCAGGCTGTGCATGCAGAGCCGCAGATGTTGTTACGAGCAATCAGTCAGCTACCGCTGCTGCCTTGAAGGCAATTCAGGTTTCCAGGAGGTAATTATTAATGGATAAGAAAATTTGTACCTATATATGCACTGGTTGCGGCATTGGAGAAGCCATCAATATTGAAGAGCTTTCCGAAGTAGTAACCGGTGAAATGTCGCAGGAGTGCAAGACTCATGCGTGTCTTTGTGGAACTGAAGGAAAAGCATTTCTCGAGAATGAGCAAAATGGTGAAGGTGTAAACACCTTTAATATCTGTGCCTGTTCTCCTCGTGTAATGCAGAAAGAGTTTGATTTCGGGGATGAATCTATTACCGTCCGCGCAAATCTTCGTGAGCAGGTAATCTGGACTGCCGGCACTCCTGAGGAAGGTCAAGAAGAGTCCCATCAGGAATGGCTGCAGGAAACAGCATCCGATTATATTCGTATGTCTTGTACCCGTGCTGCAAAAACTGAGCTGCCCGAAGCATTTCTCATGGAGTCCATGAACAAGGACATCCTGGTCATGGGTGGTGGTATTGCTGGGATTACTGCAGCAATTGAAGCTTCAAAAGCCGGTTCTAAGGTTACCATAGTAGAGAAAGCTGATGCCTTAGGTGGCAAGGCTCTTGGTTGGGCCAAGCAATTTCCCACTTCATACCCCTATGCGGATCTTGAAGATAATTCCATTGCCTCTATGGTTGCAGCAGTAGATGCTGATGCAAATATCACTGTAAAGACGGGCACAGAAGTTGCCCGTATTGGCGGTTCACCAGGAGCGTTTAAGGTAAGTCTCAAGGCTGCCGGTGCTACCACTGAATGGACTGCTCCCGAAAAAGTCGGTGTTGATGAACAAGATCTTATCGATAAAGGTGAGATGGAAGATCCAAACGCCGGTTTGAAACCCTATGGTGAAGAGAATCCGGATGCCGATACCTTCGGTGCTGTTGTCCTGGCTACCGGTTGGGTACCTGCAGATGTTTCCGAGTTTGAACACCTGGGCTATGGTTCTAATGATAAGGTTGTAACCAATGCTGAGTTTGAGGCCATGGCCAAAAACGGAAAGCTCGATGGTATTAATACTGTCGCCTTTGTCATGAGCCCCGGTGGAGAAGAAAATGATCAGGATTTCCCATACTGTAACTCCGTTACTTCTATGGTTGCCCTCAAGCAGGCCAAGTACGTTCGTGAGAACAATGCTGATGCCAAGGCTTTCATCCTGTATCAGCACATGCGTACTCCCGGTCACATGGAGCTGTTCTACAAAGGTATTCAGGAAGATGATGGTATTTTCCTGACCAAAGCCACTGTTACTGGTGTAGAGGATGGAACTGTTCACGCAAAAGATACCTTGCTTGGTGAGGACCTGGATCTTGATGTAGATATGGTTGTATTGGCTGCTGGTATGGTACCGACCACCAAGGTAGAAAATACCATTAATCTGGCCTATCGTCAGGGACCTGCCTTTCTTGATCTTGATCTCTTTGATGGCTACGCTGATTCTCACTTTATCTGCTTTCCCTACGAGACTCGTCGTACAGGAGTTTATGCCTGTGGTGGTGTGAGAAAAGCGATGAATATGCAGGAGACCATGGATGATGCCACTGGTGCTGCTCTTAAAGCCATTCAGTGTATCGAGTCTGCGGATCGTGGTGTTGCTGTTCATCCCCGTTCCGGTGACAAGACCTTCCCTGAGTTCTTCATGCAGAGATGTACACAGTGTAAACGGTGTACTGAAGAATGTCCATTTGGTGCCCTTGATGATGATGAGAAGGGAACACCGCTGCCTAATCCGACTCGCTGTCGTCGTTGTGGTACCTGTATGGGAGCCTGTCCTGAGCGTATTATCGGATTTAAGGACTACAATATTGATCTCATCGGATCGATGATTAAGGCTATCGAAGTTCCCGAGGAGGATGACGATAAACTGCGTATTCTCATCTTTGCTTGTGAAAACGATGCCTATCCTGCGCTTGACATGGCAGGAATGCGCAAGCATAAACTGAACCACATGATCCGTTTTATCCCGGTACGCTGTCTTGGATCCGTGAATATGGCCTGGATTCGTGATGCCCTGTCCGCAGGTTTGGACGGCGCAATGCTCATCGGCTGTAAGTATGGAGATGACTATCAGTGCCATTTTGTTAAGGGATCAGAGATTGCCAACACCCGTATGGAAAATATTGGTGATACCCTGTCAACCCTTGGTCTAGAACCAGAGCGTGTACGGTCTGAGCAGGTTGCCATTACCGATTACGATAAGGTTCCTGATCTTGTAAATGATTTCGTTGATGAAATCGTAGAGCTTGGCGCGAATCCGTTCAAGGGCTTCTAGTTCAGTTTTTATCAGGTACTGGTGTGACTTGGCTTGCAAATAAGTAAGAACACCAGTACCATTTTGTTATTTAACTAAAGACTAACGCTTTTATACCTAATTTGAAAAGCCTTGATAATAGAACAGGAGGAGAAGAACCATGAATGTGCAGCCGGATCTCGATTTTATTAAGTACCTAAAAACAGCGGGCGGTGACACGATGAAAAAGTGTTATCAATGTGCCACCTGTTCTGTAGTGTGTCCGCTGTCAACCGATGATAAACCCTTTCCGCGTAAGGAGATGATCTGGTCTCAGTGGGGTATGAAGGATAAGCTTGTTGCTGATGCGGATGTTTTTCTCTGCCACCAGTGCGGCGATTGTACCGCATACTGTCCTCGTGGCGCTAAGCCCGGAGATGTGCTAGGTGCTATACGCTCATACGCTTACACCTTTTATGGTTGGCCCACCGGACTTGCAAAATTAGCATCGAGTGCCAAGGGACTTCCTATGCTCATTGCAATTCCAGCCGTCGTCATTTTTGTATTCTGGTTGATCTCAGGTGGGATGGCTATTCCATCTGTTGAAGAATTTTCAAAATACGGATACCAGCGTTTTTTCGGACATTGGGACTTTCATTGGCTGTCAAAAAATGTTGCCTTTATTGATATCTTCATGCTGGCTGCCTTTGGTCTTGCCGTTGTTTCATCCTATAAAGGGGTGACAACCATGTGGAAAAAGATGGCGGAAAATGAAGGGGTGAATCCAGATTATAAACCGTCTCTGGTGCAGATGGCCCAGCAGTTTGTTTGGCCTTCGATCATTGAAATTGTCCTGCATTCTCGTTTTAAAGAGTGTAAGACAAATATTGATCGGGTGACCGGACATTTGCCGTTGATGCTGGCCTTTGTAGGTCTCTTTATCGTTACTGTCTGGTCTGCCTTTGCCAATGATGTTCTAGGTCTGTGGATCCCAAGTCTACACGGACCAATGTCTGTGTGGAATCCAGTAAAAATCCTTGCAAACGTCTCAGCGGTTGCCATGATCGTTGGTGTCGGTATCCTTTGGATTAATCGTGCCAAGGCTGAAGCTGAGGGTGGTGTTACTCCTACCTTTTTCGATTGGTTCCTTATCTGGGAAATCATGGCTGTTGGTGTGAGTGGCTTACTCGCTGAAGTTTTACGCTGGGCCGGTCTTGCCGCACCTGGTTACATCATTTATTATATTCATCTTGTAACCGTTATGATGCTTTTTATGTATCTGCCTTATACTAAACTCGCTCATCTTGTATATCGGACTACTGCATATACCTTTGAGAAATACAGAGAGAGTTCTTTTTCTAAAAATCCTCTTGATGAATAAATTGTTTTCTTGAAAGGCTATAAGGCTGTGTCTTCGGACACAGCCTTTTTTTATGTAAGACAATCAAATGTTTCTTCGTAAAAACAAGGTGTCTAAGGAGTTCTTGTTACAGGTCACTTGCAAGTTGAAGTGAAAAAGAGATTGGAAGTAAAAAAAACATTGTAATCCACAGGTGAATTGGGTATATTCTTCCAGCTTGCATGCTGGCGTAGCTCAATTGGCAGAGCAGCTGATTTGTAATCAGCAGGTTGCGGGTTCAAGTCCCATCGCCAGCTCCAGATACTTGATGCTTACGATACTTAATAAGTTTCATATATAATTTGCTGTTCGGAGTTTGAAGTTTTTGTTGTTGCTTGTTTAGTGGAGGGGTTCCCGAGTGGCCAAAGGGAACAGACTGTAAATCTGTCGTCAGAGACTTCGGAGGTTCGAATCCTCCCCCCTCCACCACTTCAATTCCTTACAGTCAGGGCAGATATTATTGCGGGAATAGCTCAATTGGTAGAGCATCAGCCTTCCAAGCTGAGGGTTGCGAGTTCGAGTCTCGTTTCCCGCTCCATAAATATCTGTTTTTTTGTTTTCGAGGTAGGCCCACGTAGCTCAGTTGGTAGAGCGCATCCTTGGTAAGGATGAGGTCACCGGTTCAAATCCGGTCGTGGGCTCCATAGACCATAAAAAATGTAAACTCACGGCCAGAGGAGACTACGACTATGTCAAAAGAAAAATTTGAAAGGACTAAACCGCATGTTAATGTAGGTACCGTTGGCCATATTGATCATGGTAAAACTACTTTGACTGCAGCGATTACTGCTGTGCTGGCAACCAAGGGACAGGCTGAATTTACTGATTTTAGTAATATTGATAAGGCCCCGGAAGAAAAAGAGCGTGGAATTACCATTGCAACC
>JAQYVF010000095.1 GCA_030145625.1 Desulfocapsa sp.
GCGAAGAACAAGCCGTAGCTGAAGAGTTAGAGCCTGAAGAAGAGGTAGCAGCCGGACTGTCCTTCCTGGATGAAGAAGTTCCTGCACCGGTCGTTGAAGAGAGCGAAGAACAAGCCGTAGCTGAAGAGTTAGAGCCTGAAGAAGAGGTGGCAGCCGGACTGTCCTTCCTGGATGAAGAAGTTCCTGCGCCAGTCGTTGAAGAGGGCGATGAACAAGCCGTAGCTGAAGAATTAGAGCCTGAAGAAGAGGTAGCAGCCGGACTGTCCTTCCTGGATGAAGAAGTTTCTGCGCCAGTAGTTGTTGAAGAGGGCGATGAACAAACCGTAGCAGAAGAGTTAGAGCCTGAAGAAGAGGTAGCAGCCGGACTGTCCTTCCTGGATGAAGAAGTTCCTGCACCGGTCGTTGAAGAGAGTGAAGAACAAGCCGTAGCTGAAGAGTTAGAGCCTGAAGAAGAGGTAGCAGCCGGACTGTCCTTCCTGGATGAAGAAGTTCCTGCACCAGTCGTTGAAGAGAGCGAAGAACAAGCCGTAGCTGAAGAGTTAGAGCCTGAAGAAGAGGTGGCAGCCGGACTGTCCTTCCTGGATGAAGAAGTTCCTGCGCCAGTCTTTGAAGAGGGTGATGAACAAGTTGTAACTGAAGAATTAGAACCGGAAGAAGATATTGCAGCCGGATTCTCTTCCTTCGATGAAGAAGCTCCTTTGCTGACCCCAAGTACGGTTGATGAACAACTGGTCGAGGAAGAAGAAATTCAATTTACTGTTCCTGGCGAGGAGGCTCCAGATGCAGCATTTGATGCTGTAGCTGAAGAAGTAAGTGGGGATGATGATGTCATAGAATTCATGGTGCCTGGAGAAGAGGGTGAAGTAGAAAAGACTGTTCAACCTTCAGAATTAGAACAGAGTGATGACGTGGTGTTTGAGGCTGTGGCAGATGATGTTGAAGTCGATCCTCTACCTGGTGAAAAATCGTCTTTTCTTGCTTCTTCAGATCTGACTGAAGAAGGGGGGGCTGTTGCATTTATGGAGGTTGTCGAAGATGAAACAGCTTCTACAATAAGTGAAGAGGAAGGACATCTTTTTGAAGAGTATACACCGGCATTACCTGGAACCTCACAAGCTATCGACTCTGAGGTTCTTCAGGATACCGATGAAGAGAGAGAGGAACAGGATCTTTTTTCTGAAGAATTTGTGGACGCTCCTGTCGAGGCAGAAGAAGAGTTTGATGAATATTCACCCGACCTGCCAAGTTTTTCATCCTCTGCAGACCAGTCAGAAGATCATGAAGCTGACCTTTTTTCTGAAACGGATCAGGAAAATGAGACTGAAGAAATCCCCCCAGTTGTCACAGAAACTGTTTCTGTTTATCCAACTGAATCGAGAGATACTGAGTTAGTTGCACGTTCTGCTGAGAACGATCTTGTAATCCTGCGCTCTTGTGTCGATTTGCTGCAAGAGGCTGTGACTAAGGAAAATCTTCAGGTTCTACTTAATGAGATTAATCTGCTGAGGAGTAAGCAGTACTTTGGTTATACTGATAAAATATTCCTGCAACTTCTTTCGAGTATCAGTCAACTCTTAAGAAAATCCGGGATTGATACTCGTCCTGTAGCATTGCAATTATTGAAGAAAGTATTTTCTGGTCTGGAGAGGAGTCATTTGTCTGCGTCTACAGCGGACCAGACACAGCAACAAGTATTGGAGTATACAAGTCAGGTATTGCTGTTGCAGCAAAAGAATATGAGTCGTTTTGAATCGGAAGATCAAGGAACTCAGGGAGATCAAGAAGATGAAGGCGGCTCTGTTGTAAACACAGAAACCGAGACGGACGAGGAAAAAGCAGCGCCTCAGGAAGTTGCCGGCCCAGGTACATCTGAGGCAGAGAAAATACTGGTAACTTTCTTCCAGCAGGAGATGGCGCAGATGAAGCAGACATTTCTTGATGAGATCAGTTCGTTACGGAAGGAACTGGTAGATCGCAAGTAAGGAAATCAACTGCTATATAGTCCAAAGGCCTGCTCTAACGGAGCAGGCCTTTTTGCGTTGTTGTTTTTGGAAGAGACTGCAGGGGGCCTTTTGAGGGATAGAGTATATGAAGAAAGTAGGAGTAGGATTATTTTTTGTCTTCTGTTGTCTTGCTCTTGTTGTATTGCTAGTGAGCAGGCAGGAGGAAGAGGTGGTGGCCGCAGAATTTCTTCCAGAGAATGTACTGTTTTATGGTGAACAACAGGATTTCTCTGAAATGTATCAAGCGTTTCAAGATTCTCGCCTGGGGAAAACGCTTGGTCGGCTGAAATATGCAGAAACTGCTGCTGAACTGGGTGTGTCGACAGAAAAAATCCAAGAGCTGGAAACTCGTCGCCAAAAGATCAGTGAATTTCTGGAAGGTCCTGCACTGGATGCATTATTTGGAAAGGAGTTTTCTGTTGCTTTGTTTCCCACTGATTCTTTTTCCGCAGCTAATTCTCCCAGATCCCTGGAAGAAAGGTTGCTTCTGGTTATCCGTCCACGCCATAATAGTCATATATTGAATTTCCTTGCTCCTTTCTTTACCGAAAATATTGAACAGAAAACTGTTCAATATGGCAGTCATACCATTACCAGGTATCGCACCGATACGAAAAGGACCGTTTCAACGGTTACTGTGAAAGGATTGGTGCTGGCTGGTCTTGATGAGCGTCTGGTGCGAAAGAGTCTTGATTGCTATGATGAGAAAAAGGGTGCTCTCCAGCAGAATAATGCATTCCAGAAATTGCGGCAAAGCTTAACCCAGTCAAAATTGTTTACTTATTTTTCACTGCCCGCACTCTATGAAGAGGGACGCATTATTGCTGAGAAGCTCCCCGAAAAAGATCAACAGGCGCTCCTTGCTGTTCTTAAACAGTGGAAAGGATGGGGGGCAGCAGCCCACGGCGCTTGGCAGGAAGATGGGCTGGTTCAGACCAAGGCCTTAGTTCTTTATGATATTCAAAATCTTGATTCAGGGTTGGCAGAGTTTTTTGCCGTGAAACCTTCGCATAACAATACGTTGGCAATGGTTCCGACAGATGTTCTCTATTACTGCTGGTTGAACACTCTTAATCTTCCCCTTGTCTGGGAAATGTATTCTTCCTTGCTGGCTGATCATCCTGGGGATATGAATGTACTGCGTCAGGAAGTGAAAGATAGTACCGGGGTCGAGCTCGAAGATATCTTGACCATGATTGGGAAAGAGTTTGCTTTTTTGGTTAAAGATATTGACTCCAACGGTATCCCTTTGCCTAAGACAGCTTTGTTAATCCAACTTAAAGATCCTGACGCATTTCTCGCGGTATTTGAGAAACTCCTTGCTGCAGCTGAGATTCCGATACGTAAGGAAAAATATAAGGGTGAGAATATTACCTACTGGGGACTTGCTCCACAAGGTGGGTTGCAACCGGCATTCAGTGTCCAGGGCGAGTATCTTCTGCTCTCCAACAGTATCGATATCATCAAACAGATTGTCGCTCAGCAAATTGATCCGAAAAAGAATTTTCTTGATAATCCGAACATTCGATTGGTAGGGAGCGGCCTGCTCTTAGAGAATAATTCAGCGGCCTATATTGATATAGCCCTTCTTGCAGATGTCTTAAAGAATCTGGCATCTTGGGCAGGAGCTTTAGCAACGCTCCAGGGCCCGGAAGACGCTCGGACATCACAGGTTGTTGTGGAACAGATTATTTTGCCTTTGCTTGATGGTGTCGCCATGTACTCAAAACTGGGGGCAAGGGTCGTGATAGGTTCAGAGGGTATTGTGATGGAATCGACCACCAGTGTAATTCAGTAACTTTTACAATCACTATAGGGTACCTTGGGAAATTAGATTTTTTGTTCAAGATCGAGGAGCAGACGAAAAAATAAGCGCAGCATATAGTTGATATGTGAGCATTGTTTTTTTGGCTGTGACGAAGAGCTTGGGCAAAAAGGCAACTTTCCGAGGTGGCCTTTATTCGTTAACGGGAGACGTTCATGGAAAAGCTCGTAACCGAATTGCGTCAGATTATGCCTTTCAAGGACACTACTGACCTTGGAGATATCGTTTTGATAGCGTCCAAAGAACCTCAGATGCTGGTGTATGCCCTGGTGACAGATATTAGCCGTGACACCACACGTAAGGCTGAATGGTGGCATCTCAGTCTTACTTTTCTTGCTATTCCTCCGCAGGAGATCACCTGGACCTTGCGTACTCAACAAATGACCGGCATGGAAGTCTTCACCATGGGAGGGGAAGAACGTTTTGTTAAGGCCGTGAATTTTGCTCCCAGTGTCAACAAGTCATCTCAGGCTACTCAGCAGAAAAAAGAGAATACAAAAAAGAAGGATTCTTTTCTTAAGCGGGTGAAGTAGTGACTGCATGGTCTGAACGGGAACTTATCCGGAAGATTCGCCTGGAATGTAATGGTCGATCCGATGGATTGATCAAGGGAATAGGTGATGACTGTTGTGAGGTTACTGCTCATGGGTCCTGGCTGATCAGTACAGATACATTGGTGGATTCTGTTCACTTTGATCGGAGTTGGCATCCGCCGCGTTTGCTTGGCCGAAAATCTGTGGCCGTTAACCTCAGTGATATCGCAGCAATGGGTGGAAGGCCACGATTTGTTCTGCTGTCTCTCTGTTTGCCGGAAGAACTCGAAGCGGAGTGGATTAATCTTTGGTTGGCTGGGGCCCTTGAGATTCTTCAAGACTATGATTGCCTCTTGATAGGTGGTGATACTGTGTTGGGCAGGGAACTCGTCTTGACGGTTACGGTTCTGGGTGAACCTGTCGGTAAGGGAGCTGTCTATCGAACTGGTGCAGGGGGAGGAGATAGTGTCTGGGTTTCAGGACCTCTTGGCTCTGCCGGTGGCGGTTTGGAGCTTTTTGCTGCCGAGAAAGAACAGCCTGGATTACTTGATCTGGCCAGATGGCAACCATTGCTGGATGCCCATCTGAACCCATTACCCTGCATAAGCCTTGGCATGGAGCTGGCTGAAAGTGGTCTGGTAACGGCCATGCAGGATATCTCTGATGGGATAGCAACCGATCTTGCCCATATCTGTCAGGCTTCAGGCACTGGAGCACTTATTCAGGCCGAACAGCTGCCATTTCTTCCGGAGCTCTCCAGCGCAGCAGGAGTTTTGGGTCTAAGGGTTGAAGATCTTATTCTGCGCAGCGGAGAAGATTATCAATTGGTTTTCACCGTCCGCATGGGGAGTGAAAAAGAGTTGATCCGGCTCATGGAGGAAAAGGAGAGGGAAGTTTTTAGGATCGGAGAGATTCGAACCGGTCGAGGACTCTTTTTACAAACAGAATCGGGAGAAGAAGAGATATCTTTTCAGGGCTATGAACATTAATTACTTCTTTTCTCTTTGCTACCTTCTGCCTTACTCCTCGGGAAAGAGTCTCAGGGTCACTTCCTTGGCGTGGATCTGAAATTGCCGGTAGCTGGTTTTTGCTTGATCCAACATACGCTTGGAGGCCTTTACCGAATCACTCTCTGCATATTTGTCCGACATATAAATAATTTCTATAATCCCTGACTGAATGATGACCTTGGTGCACTCGTTACAGGGAAAGAGCCCAACGTATATCCTGCATCCTTTCAGGTTGTAGGATATGGAGTTCAGAACGGCATTGAGTTCCGCATGGCAGACATAGGGGTACTTGGTGTCTAAGAGAGCACCTTCACGGGCCCAAGGGAGTTCGTCGTCTGAGCATCCCCAAGGGAAACCGTTATAGCCCACTCCCACAATTTTGTTGTCCTCATTGGCAACACAGGCTCCCACCTGGGTATTGGGGTCTTTACTGCGTTGGGCAGAGAGTAGGGCAACAGCCATAAAATACTCATCCCAACTGAGGTAGTCTTGTCGTTTTTTTGTCGCTGCCGCCATAAGTCCTGGTGCCTATATTTCTTACTGGTTAATGGGAAAAGCTGCTTAAAAGTACTTTGCCCGGTGACTGGTTTTTGTATTCTCTCTATCACATATAAGGAATCCAGGTCCGAATTATCTGCTGCAGTTGCTGTTTGTCGTTCAGTTCCTGGAAAAACAGATTGGCTTGTGTCAGGAGTTCACTGTCTTCCTTGCGGATTCCCCAGGCCAGATATTCCTCTGTGGCCAAGGTAAGAATTGGGGTCAATTTTTCATTTTCATGAATCGCGGCATAGTGGCAGACCATCGGTGCGTCGTAAACAAAGGCATCGATCTTTTTGTTGATGAGTGCCTTTACTGCATCTGCTGATTTGCTGAAGGATTTGATCTTGGCCCCGTTAATGGTTTGGGTGATAAAAAGATCTCCGGTGGTGTCCTTCACTGTTCCGATGATGTAATTGGAGTTCATCAGGCTGTAAATGCCAGTGGAAAACAGGGTCTTATCGCGGAGGCGGACCAGCATGATCTGGCCGGAGCGGAGATAGGGAGTGGAAAAGGCGATGCGGTACTTACGACCATTGGTGATAGTCATTCCCGACATAATGATATCAATTTCATTGTTTTCCAGGGCAGTGATCTGGTTCTCCCACTTGGTTTCAACAAATGTGATCTTTTTGCCGGTGAATTTTCCAAACCTGCGGGCAAGATCCGTTTCCAGTCCGAGTATTTTTCCATTTTTCTTGTAAATCAGGGGCGGCGCATTGGTAGAGACGCCTATTCGCAGCAGGGAGGGATCAGGGGCGATTTTTACGGTGCGCGAATGATCTTGGGATGGGGTGCAGGCCGACAGCAAAAAGAGGAGAGATGCTGTGAACAGGAGAATCAAAGGATGAAGGAACGAGCAGATTTTATGCATAATTGTTTTCCTTAGCACTCTTTTGTTGTTTTACGGCGTCTTTTCCAATTCGTGACACCGGTGACTTTATCGATGAACTGTTTAATGGTTTGGAAATAGAGCTGGCCTCCGGTGGCAATCATACTGTTATGTTCTGCTCCAGGGATGACTATAAATTCTTTGGATTTTGCTCCGCTATAGGATTGCAGTTTTTCAGCATCGGCTGCAGGGATGAGTTCATCTCGTGCACCATGGAGGATAAAGGTGGCCTTACTGATCGATTCGATTTTTTTCAGATTGTTGAATCCGTCTTCTTCGGAGATGTTGTTTTTCTCAGGTTCTATACCTAGGGCCCTGGCCAGAGGCAGGGTTTCGGCAATGGCACTTTCAAGGATGAGTCCTTTGATCGCATCCTCATGCCGGGTTGCCAGGTCTATGGCAGGGGCTGAGCCCAGAGAACGACCCATTAAAAAGAGAGCACCTGTGTGATTGTACGTGCTGAGCCATTTTTGGATTTCCCGAAAAAGAATTTCAGCATCAGCAAACATGGAGGTGACTGTGGGGCTGCCGTTGCTCCAGCCATACCCGCGATAATCGGTCATGAGGAAGTTCATTCCTGCCTCGTTATAGAGCGGACCTATTTCGTCGTAATCAGCAGCGATTTCCCCGTTCCCATGAAAGTAAAGGATGTTCGGGGCCGCTGGATCACTGATATAAAATCTGCAGCCGATGATGATTCCCGGTTCTGTTTCGATTTCTATGTCTTTTGCTCCGACGGGGAGAGGCGTATGGCCACAGGTCCGGGGGGAAAAGATGGAAGAGAGGATGGCGGGGTGGTCGAGTTTGGAATAAATCTGCATGCAAAAGATCTCCGATGGGAAAATGTTGCTTCTGGAGGTATTTAATGTATTGTTTAAATGTTACCCCTTACGGGGCTGCCCCCTGTTTGCTGATCAACTATACGGAATTTTATTTAAAAAATCCAGTAAGTATTCGGCCGTACTCCTGCTTCGAACAGGTATGTGAGTGGAGCAGAGATTATATAGGGCTGATCCGCAGTGGGGGCCTTAGGTTATTTATCTGTTCGAAAGGTTCTGCGGCCCTGCAGAACAGACATATTCCGAGGCTGATGCCCTTGGTTTGTATTGGCCTGAAAAATTAATAAAGTTCGTTCGGAGGTGTGTATGACAACTTTTACTCTTCATCCCATGGTAATGGGCAGTAAGGTATTTGACAAGGGGATGATGACTTATCAGCATGACTATGGCAAGTCCTATACTATTCCAATCTACTGTTGGTACGTTGAAGGTGGTGATAAGAAGATATTGATTGATACCGGTGAAATGCATCCGATCCAATCAGAGGACAGGGAAAAGGCCATCGGTGGAAAGATTGTGACATTTGAGGAAGGACTGGCCAAGTGGGGGCTTAAGCCTGATGATATTGATATTGTGATCCACACTCATCTTCATAATGATCACTGTGAAAACGATTACAAGTGCACGAATGCCGTGTTTTATATTCATGAAAAAGAGCTGGAACATATCCGCGATCCCCACCCTCTGGACTTTCGTTATCTGGAAGATTTTATCTATGAGATCAGTGAAAATAACCAGATTCGGATGCTAAGCGGTGACGCCGAGATTGTACCCGGTATTCGTGTACTCCATACCCCTGCCCATACAGCAGGAGGTCTTTCCGTTGCGGTGGAGACCGGAAAAGGCACGGCTATAATTACCGGTTTCTGCTGTCTACTGGAAAATTTTTATCCACCCAAGCAAGTTACGGCCATGGAGATGGAAGTGATTCCTCCCGGAACACATGTAAACGTTAACGAGGCTTATGATATCATGCTGCGCATCAAGGGGGAAGCTGATATACTCCTGCCACTCCATGAACCAAAGTTTGCGTCAATGCCTTCTATTCCGGAGTAGTAAGAGAGGCTGGGGGGCAAAAGAGGAGTCTTTTGCTCTGTCCCTTTAGTTCCTTGCTTTAGAAAAACAACATTTCTTGTATTTTTTCTCCGAGCCGCAGGGACAGGGCTCATTTCTACCTACTTTTGCAGTGGTGGATTCAGTCTCCCCATCCAGGTAATACCAGAGATGATCGCGTTGAACAAACCTGCTTTTTTCATGGAGCTGACAGAGATGACCGGAGCTGAGAAAACGGGCAGTGAAGGTCACTGTTCCCTTTTCGTCTTCTGTTCTGCCTTTTTCACATTCTTCTATTTCAAGCCCGAGCCATTGGATGGTCTCGTTTTCCACGTCCAGATCTTTCGGGCGCGTTTCCGTTGCCCAGCTGTTCATGAGATATTTGTTTTTGGCAAGGGTGTATGCGCTATAGCGGGACCGCATGAGCTGCTCAGCAGTAGTGGCTTTACTGTGACCTTCAAGAATTGGGGAGCAACAAGAGGAAAACGGTTTTTTACTGCCGCAGGGACAGGAATTTGTGGTGTTCATTGAGATTCTCCTCCTTTTTTCAGGCGAATCAGTTTGAGTAGCAACAGGACAAACGGTGCGGCATGGTAAAAAAGATCAAATATATCAATGGGTCTGCGTAGGTTTCCCTGGCTGAGTATGCGGAGTTTTTCAACGATGTGCGGCTCAGGAATAAAGGGGGCCAGGCCAAGAATAAGGCAGAGGACAATCAGCACAGAAAAAGGAATTCTATCGATGAGTTGCATGGTGTTCCCTGTGATATGCTTTACAGAAGTGGTAAACGTTTCAGTGACATTTGCTGCGCCACTTGGGTGGCTGTTTCTTCAATGGAGCTCCCGTCGGAGATAATAACCGGTATATTGTAGTTGAGGAAGATCTGATTGGCCTGGTTGAGTTCTCCGGCACAGGTGCTCAACTGTGCATAGCTACTTCCCTTGTAGCGTTTTTCTCTCATAAAGTGAAGACTTTGTGGACTAGTGGAGAGGCCGATTGCCCTTGCTTTATTGCGTACGATGTCCGGTGGCAATCGGTAGGCGTTAAGGTCTTCAGCGACGAGTGGGTAGTTTGCGGCCTTTATACCCATCTGGGTGGCCAGGTAAACGGAGATAGGTGTTTTTCCAGAACGAGAGACTCCAAGGAGAATAACCTCGGCTTCATCATAGTCCTTGAGACGAGTACCGTCATCATGGGAAATACAGTATTGGATTGCACTGACCCGTTTGGCCATGGTCGTGTCGTCGAGATGTCGTGAAAATCCTGATACCCTCAAGGGGGTGGCTTCTAGGATGGTTTCCATTCGTTCCAGGTAATTGCCGCAGATATTAAAGAATTCCACTTCAGGAGCATCGAGGATTTCGATGAGATGTTTGTCCATAATAGTGGAAAAAATTAGAGGGTAGCGGGCCGAGGATTTAGAAAGGATATATTGTATGGCCTTATGTGCATCTTCTTCGGTTCGGATAAAGGGTATTTTCTCAGCATTGAAACTGATTTCCGGGAACTGGCAAAGCAGTGCCTTGCCCAGGTCTTCAGCTAGTATGCCTGTGCTTCCTGACAGGTAATAAATATCTTTAGAATGCCACATCTGCTTGTCTCCACCGATGGTATCGTTTATTATAAGAGTTTTAATTACCTTGGGTAATCTTATACGGCTCTGAATTTCTACTGAGAATAGAGTAGTTGGTGAACTCTTTCTTTGTATCAGAAAATGGAGCCTGCCGAAAGTCTTCTCTTGTACAATTTTTTTTCTCTGGTTGTCAGGCTTTTTTTGAACAAGGCATATTGAGCATGTTGCGAATTATTAAATTTCTTTCCTCATTTTCCCTTATGGGGTTGATCCGATATCTGCGTATACAGGTCATGGGGAAAGAGCTCCTTGTTACTGGTAGCTGTCGCTGTTGCGGAAACTGCTGCCGGGAAATTAATCTGGAAGGTGTTCGAGGCTGGTTACGTTCAGAAAAAGATTTTCACAAGGTGGTTGAAAATTATCCGGAGTATGAACGTTTCCAGATCCTTGGCAAGGATCAGCAGGGCTATCTCCAGTTTTCCTGCAGTTGGCTGGGTGATGCCGGACTCTGTCGCGATCATGCAAACAGACTTTCTCTCTGTAAGAATTTTCCAGATAAAAACCTGTATTTCTGTGGAGGAACCGTGCCCTCGGGCTGTGGCTACCGTATCAACGAGGTCAGGCCATTTAGCCGTTACCTTGCAGATGAAGTGAAGGGACAAAGGAAAATGTGAAACGAATCCTCATTCTCGAACCTTATTATGGTGGGTCGCATAAGATTTTTCTTCAGGGCCTGCAACGGACCGTGGCAGCAGATTACACACTGTTGACTCTACCGGCCCGTAAGTGGAAGATGCGCATGCAGCTCTCGGCACCCTGGTTTGTGAACCAGATCAGACTGCTCCCTGTGGGGGAACACCATTTTGACACGGTGCTCTGTTCTACTTTTGTCGATGTCGCTGTCCTGCGTGCACTGTTGGCCACACTTCCCGGATGGAATAAGAAGGCTCTTGTTTGTACCTATTTTCATGAAAATCAATTTGCCTATCCCAGTCAGTTTCCAGATAAAGGTATGCAGCAATTCACTTCCATTAACTTTACCACGGCTCTTACTTCGGATCGTTTAGCCTTTAATTCTCGATTCAATCTGGAGAGCTTTCTCGTAGGTATCCGGGCATATCTCAAAAGGAGTGCTGATATGAAGCTGGACGATTGTGTGGATCGTATCAGGGAGAAGAGCATTGTTCTCTATCCGGGAATGGACTACTCCTGTGTGGATCAAGTTGTGGAGGAAAAAAGAGAAGCCGGCCCTCCTGTTATTGTCTGGAATCATCGCTGGGAGCATGACAAAGGCCCCGATCTCTTTTTCGAAGCCCTTTCTCTCTTGCAGGAAAAAGGTGTGGATTTTCGCCTCATCGTTCTAGGTCAGTCATTTTTAAATGTCCCGGAATTTTTTGCTGAGGCACGTGAACGACTGAGCAAAGAAATTATTCATTTTGACTATGCCGAAAGCAAAGAACGTTACGGGCAACTTCTTAGTATGGGTGACGTTATAGTCTCTACAGCCAGGCATGAATTTTTCGGTATCGCGGTTTTGGAGGCCATTCGGGCAGGATGTTATCCATTGTTGCCGGCCGCACTCTCTTATCCTGAACTCTATGATAAAGCATTTCTCTATGACCCGGGAACCCTGGCAGAGAGGCTTGAAGAATTTATTGTTAACCCCGTTCGTCTTGGAGATGATGCAGTTTATGAACTGACCGATCGCTTTGAGTGGGATACGTGTAGGGATCAATATAAACAGTGGCTTTTCTAAGATATTGGGAAAAGTCAGGGAGAAATAATGACGGGAAACATTATACTTGTCGGATTCATGGGAGTGGGAAAGGGGAGAACTGCCAGGATGCTTGCTGACAAAACTGGTAAATTTGCAGTGGATTGTGACGATCTTATTGAGAGTTTCACTAATATGAAGGTGAAAAAGATTTTTAAGACCCATGGGGAGCCCAGGTTTAGGAAATTGGAACAAATGGTGGCAAGGTGGTTGGAAGAAAAGCTGCACGATACCATTATTTCAACAGGCGGTGGCTTTTTCAAGGTACCCAATATTCACAGAATTGGGACTGTGGTGTATCTTCACTCGGAGTTTGACCAGATACTCCAGGCAATTCATTCCCATCCCAAAGCAGTCAAAAAGATCAAAAAACGTCCGTTGCTTCAGGATCTGAAGAAAGCCAAGACGCTCTTTAATGAACGCTTACCTTTGTACAGGGGCGTTGCTGATTTTGAGATTCAGGTAGGAGGCAGGAGTATTGATAAGGTGACAGATGAGATCATCAAGTCTCTTTCTGAAAAGACATAATGGCAACGAAATTATTGTCTGTTAAGAGGCAAACTGAAGAACAGCCTTGAGGCCACCTTGCAAAATTGCCTTTTCTCCCAAACTCTTCGTTATGAGAAAAATTTTATACTCGGAATATCAGATATATGCCTGCGGTAAAATTTTTCTCATGGCTCGATTTTGAACGAAAATTCTAATTTTTCAAGGTACCCTTGAGTGAGCGGGAAGTTGTATACATATCTGTTTTTATCTTTTCTGGAATTGGCAATTCTTCTTTGAGTTCGCCGGCTAATGGGTATAGTATGGGGATATGTGGTTCTTTTTTGATTTGTTTTCTGTAATTACAATATGTTGTGATCGAACCTCCCGTACGTTGGTTATATCTCGTCTTGAATTGCGAAACGTTACATCTTCTTCTGGATAACATGTGTGATACCAGGTGGTTGTTTTGTTCTGCGTGCTCGGCTTTGATTTTTCTTTGTTTTAATTTTGAAACATAATACTTCAGCTATTACCAAATAATGGAAAAACCTAAGATAGACAGTTATGGGGGAATTGTTAAACTGCTCCTCAATTTAAATTTGGTGAATGACAAGCAGGTCCTTCATGCTGAGCGAATCCGTAGTAAACTTGCCACGCCTGTCCCTTTGTTGAATGTCCTCAAAGATCTTGAAGTGATAACGGATGAAATGATCCGTAAAGCAATGCTGGATAGTTCATCATCTATCCGTATTGGTGAGTTGCTTGTTGAGCTTGGTTATCTCTCAGAAACAGATTTGACCGCCGCCTTTAATATTCAAAAAGAGAAAGAGAAGGACCTGAAACTCGGTGAGATACTGATAAAATATAATTTTATCGATGAGAAACTCTTTAATCGAATTCTTTCGATTCAGCTTGGTTTTCCACTGATAGATGTCAATATGTCGGTAGTGGATAAACAACAGTTTAAACGAATCCCACTACGTGTGGCAATGGAACATAATTTTGTTCCTCTTTTGACCGATGATGATTCTCAATTGGTCGCCTTTAATGATCCACTTGATAAAAAAAGCATTACTGTGGCCAGGAAAATCCTGGGTTCTGATTTTAGGTGTGCAATTGGTGAGAAACAGGCTCTACAGGATACTATTAAGCTGTTAGGGAGTCTGGAGTCCGGCAAGAAAATCAATGTTGATACTAAAACGGTTGTAGGTATTGCCAACAGCATCCTTCTTGCCGCTTTAGAAAACGATGCCAGTGATGTGCATATTGAACCCTTTGTCGATCGTCTTCAAATCCGTTTTCGTGAAGATGGTGTCTTGCGTCATTATAAGGATTTTTCCACTGATATTATTCCGGCACTTACAAGTCGTTTGAAAATCATGTGTGATGCCGATATTGCTGAAAAACGAAGACATCAGGGGGGGAGAATCCTTTTTCAACATGACGAGGGAAAAATTGATGTCAGGGTCTCCTTCTATGTGACTGTGCATGGCGAAAAGATTGTATTGCGCTTGTTGAAACAGAAAAAGGAACTGATGGATATCCATTCAATTGGTATGTCTCCCAATATGTTGAACAGGTTCTTGGAAGATGCGGTCTACCAACCGAGTGGCGTGTTACTTGTAACCGGTCCTACCGGATCGGGAAAGACTTCTACTGTGTACAGTTGTATAAACCATATCAAAAATCCACAGATCAGTATTATCACCGCAGAAGAGCCGGTGGAGTATGTGATGGACGGTATTGCCCAATGTTCCATTGATCCGAAAATCAATCTTACCTTTGAGGAAACCCTGCGTCATATCGTTCGTCAGGATCCTGATATTATAGTTATTGGTGAGATACGTGATCTTTCCTCCGCTGAAATGGCCATGCAATCAGCGTTGACTGGACATAAGGTGCTTAGTACATTTCATACGGAGGATAGTATCGGTGGGCTTATTCGTTTGTTGAACATGGATATTGCTCCTTTTCTTATCTCTTCCACAGTGGTAAGTGTTCTGGCCCAGCGCCTGTTGCGTCGTGTCTGTCCCTCTTGTGCAACTGAGGTGAAGTTGACACCCCAGCAGTTGCAGCGTCTCGGTTGTAATCCCTCAGATCTGAATGGGACAACTTTTAAGAAGGGACGGGGGTGTGCAGAATGTAAACAAACCGGATATAAGGGACGTGTTGGCGTATTTGAATTACTGGTGCTGAATGAGCTGGTGAGAGATGCTATCCTGGAACAAAAAACAAGTCATGAAATTCGTCAGATTAGTATTGAGCATTCCGGGTTGGTGACTCTTCTGGAAGATGGCCTTTTAAAGGCGGCGAATGGGATTACAAGTGTTGATGAATTGTTGCGATGTTTACCAAAACTCAGCACACCCCGTCCGCTTGTTGAAATACGACGTCTTTCCGGAGAATGAGATGCAGAAACAGGTTTCATTTATTGAAGTAATCAAACAACATATTGAGGAAGGTGATGTTGTTTTGCCTGTCTTCAATTCTGCGGCCATGAAGGTGCAGCAGGAACTGGTTAAAAAAGAACCGGATATGCGAGTGTTGGAAAATGCTATTACCACAGACCAGTCTCTTTCAAGTCTGGTGTTGCAGATGGCTAATTCCTCCTTTTATAGGGGGCTTGTTGAGGTACTAACCGTCAAGGCGGCAATTGTAAGATTAGGAATGCGCGAGGTAGGTCGCATTAGTCTCCTTGTTGCATCAAAGAACCAGTTTCGCAGTGGGGACAAAAGGCTTAATTGGATTATGCGCAAGCTTTGGCAGCATTCGGTCGGTTGTGCTCTGGGGGCCAAGTGGTTAACAAAACGTTGTAAACTTGATGAACTGGAAAGTCATGCTTTTTTTGCCGGTTTACTTCACGATGTCGGTAAGTTGTTAGTTCTTATGGTTGTTGAGCAAATGAGGAAAAAAGACCCGAAACTGCCTGTAACCGATGCTCTGCTGCTGGAGGCGATGGCATCGTTACATGCACAGCAGGGATACTCTCTCATGAAGCTGTGGAATATGCCGGAGCCATATTGCATTGTCGCTCGGGATCATCATAAAGATGACTATGATAATACTAATGATATGCTAATACTGGTGCGTATCGCTAATATGATGTGCAATAAGGTGGGTATTGGTTTGCGTAAGGATGCCACCTTGATGGTTTCTGCCCTGGAAGAAACGCATCATTTCAATCTCACAGAAATAGATCTTGCAGAGATGGAAATTGTTTTGGAAGATACTACAATTTTAACACGTTAAGGGCTTACTTATGTCTGATTTGTCGCTTCGTTCACTCCCTGGTTATAAACCCTTTCCCGGTCCTGTTGTAACCGTTGTCATGGATGGTGTGGGTGTGGGCCCATCCGATGAAAGTAATGGGGTGCACATGGCCTATACCCCTGTTCTTGATGATCTGTTACAGGGAGCTTTGGTCACCAACATAAAGGCACATGGCCTTGCAGTAGGTTTGCCTTCTGACGGTGATATGGGAAATTCCGAGGTCGGTCATAATGCACTGGGAGCGGGCAGGATCTTTTCCCAGGGGGCAAAGCTTGTGAACGAGGCTCTCCATTCGGGTACAATTTTTCAGGGTGAATCGTGGCGGAAAACCATGCAAAGGGCTCATAATGGAGGAAC
>JAQYVF010000137.1 GCA_030145625.1 Desulfocapsa sp.
GCCTCTTTTTGCAGGTCATTGAGGATGACATCGGTCTTGATGATGCCGAAATCGTTACAGAGGTCAACGAGCAGGGCTGCAGTAAAGAGCAGTCCCATGCTAAGGGCCAGAAACCTGGAAAAGAAGGTCTTGTTTTTGAGAAAAAAGATCACTGCCGGCAGCACGCCAAAGAGCAGGGCAATACCTACTCCGCCCACCACACCGATGGCCTTGAGAAAGACTGTGGGAAAGAGCAGCGCAATGATGAGGGGTGGAAGAAAGGTGGCGGCAACGATCTTGAGTTTATTGCCCCCGCCTAAGAGATCCCGGTTAAAGTCCATGAGTCCGATACCGTTGGCCGCATAAGAGGTGCAGATGGCAGTGAGGGAAAAGGCGATGGCCACTGCGCTGAACAGGGGATTAGCCAGGGCCTTTCCCAAGGGTACGGTGGCAGGCAGACCGTGCTGGAAGCCGCTGAGGATGGAGTTGCTGCCGAGAGTGAGGGGCAGAACCCCGATACCCACACCCACCCAGATAAGGTTCATGACAAAGCCGATAGCCATGCCGAGGAGCATGGCCCTGGAGATGGCGGGGAGATCCCACTCCATATCCTTGCAGATGGTGGGAATGATATTGTGAAAATGAAAGGCAGTGAGGATAACCGGAACGGCAACGGGCAGGAAGCGCAAATCATGAAAGAGCATTTTTTTGAGTTCCACATGTCCCGCCCCCATGGCCACCAGGGTGGCAAAAGAGATCCCGAGAAAGAGCATGAGCAGTTGGTTGTAGCGGGCCACAAAACCGGTACCGGCGGCGGTGAAAGCTGAAAGTGCTGCAAAGAGAATAAGGGTGACGGCGATTGTCAGTGTCTGTCCTGTTCCTGCATGTGCAGAGATGGTTGATACTATGATAGTGGCCCCGCCGCCAATGTAGGCAGTGAGCAGGCCGTAGAGGATGAGGAGGTTGGCAATGGTGGCCAGCCACTTACCAAAAGGGCCGAGATATCTTCCGTAGAGACTGGGATAATTGAAATTATCCTCCTTTCTCTCCACGGCCTCTTTTGCCAGGACAATGGCCGAAAAATACATGGCCCCGCAGAAGACGACCATGGCCAGAAAGGAGTAAAAGAGTCCGGCGCCTCCGGTCTGCATGGGCAGGGCAAGGATACCGGCGCCAATGAGATTACCGGTTACCAGCAGCGCGATCATCACCGTGCCTTTTTTCTTATTTTCCATGGAGAATGTTTCCTAACTGTGTGAGTGAAATAAGTTGAATTTCTACATACTTTTTCAAAGTACCCGTAAGTCAGCTTGCTGTACCATCAACAGTGAACGTAGCAGACAGCCAAGCCCCCTTGAGCTGTTTCCTTGTATTTTGATGACATCTCTTTTCCGGTGATCCGCATGGCCTCCACCACTTGGTCAAAGGAGATCTTTTGCCGCAGTGGTTCGCCAACGGTTGCCAGGATATAACTGTTATAGGCAGAGACCGCCCCCATGGCATTGCGTTCGATACAGGGGATTTGGACATAACCTTCGATGGGATCGCAGGTGAGGCCCAGATGATGCTCCAGGGCAATCTCGGCGGCATTTTCTACCTGTCTGATAGTTGCACCGTTTGCGTGAGCCAGGAAGGCAGCAGCCATGGCCGAGGCGACGCCCACCTCTCCCTGGCAACCAACCTCTGCCCCGGCGATGGAGGCATTATGGCGGGCCACAAAGGCGATTGCCGCAGCAGCCACAAGGCCATTTCTCAGTTGTTCTGGTGAGAGGTTGAAATTGCGCTCAAGAAGGGTGACGATACCGGGGATGATTCCGGCAGAACCGGAAGTGGGTGCCGTCACCACCTTTCTGCCGGCAGCGTTTTCTTCTGAGGCAGCCAGGGCATAGGCATTGAGCGCTGCGAGAAATCGGTCATGACTGTTGGCAATTGCCTGGGAGTGAAGATGCAGGACCTGGGCCTTGCGCTGCAGTCCGATGGGACCAGGCAGGATACCGTCTTCGGCCAGCCCATTTTCCACGGCCTCTTTCATGGCCGCAAGGATTCGGTCAAGCCCCTCTGCCAACTCCTCACGGGAGCTGTTGCTCAGTTTTTCTTCGTTTTCCAGGATAATCTCATGCAGTGGCCGTTGTTGATCCTGCACAATTCGGCTCAGTTCAGTCATGTTGGAAAAGGAATGCGGCAGCACAGGCACAATAGCTTCTTGCTCGCCCTTTTCACGGATAAATCCGCCCCCAATGGAGTAATATTCACCTGTGATTAGAGTTTTCTCTTTTCCTTTTGCCTCAAAGATAAGGGTGTTTTGGTAGTGAAGATTATCTCCTGGCCCGGCAAAATGGATGTTGGTCGCATGAAAAGGGATCATATGCTTTCCTGCACAAATCTCATATTTTTCCTCTTCCCGGCAGAGAAGGTCCAGAAGACGATCTGCATTACAGCTCTCCGGTGTCCAGCCGAGAAGGCCACCGAGAACGGCCTTGTGGGTCCCATGTCCCATACCGGTGGCACTCAGTGATCCGTAGAGAGAGACATCAAGGGAAACGATCTGTTTCTGGAGATCCGGGTCGGCGGTCTGCAGCTTTTGGAGAAAGGCTCCGGCAGCCTTCATTGGGCCGATGGTGTGAGAGCTGGATGGGCCGGGACCGATTTTGAAGATGTCGAAAAGAGAGGTAGTGATGGCGGTTGTCATAGTTGGCTCGCAGTGAAAACGGGAGGAAAGGACTTTTCTTTGGTTGTATAGGATATAAAAGGGATATGCAAATTTTTGCTTAAGGCCACCTGGATCTTTGAGGGAGTTTTGAGGAGCGTAGGTGGGTTGTTGAGGGGGGGACAGGTTTTTCCTGTTCAGAGAAGATATGGTTCTGCTATAGTTGTAACTGGTATTGAACCGTTGCTGGATTCTCTCAGCAGAAAAGCTAAAGAGGACTTTCATTGAATGGCTTCTGATTCCCCATCCGTATGCTCTGCGGCCCTTTTTATTTCCGGGGCAAGCCTGGGAGCAGGTCTATTGGCATTGCCCATCCAGACTGGACTGTCCGGGCTTGTACCGGCCTTGTCAGGACTTGTTTTTATCTGGGGGCTCATGTTTTGCAGCGGTCTGATACTGGCCGAGACATTTATCAATAATGGACAATCGTCAGCTGGACTTTTCAGTCTGTATGAGCAGGGGCTGGGCAGGTGGAGTCGTTGGGTAGTAACGCCTGGATTTCTTCTGGTATTTTATGGAATACTGGTGGCCTATCTCAGCGGTGGCGCTACCGTTCTTGCCTACCTGTTGCATTTGCCGCAGGAGAAGTTGCTTCTTCTGCTTCTCTTTTTTTTTCTGAGTTCGGCAACCGTCCTGATTGGCTTGCATTTTGTGCACAGGGCCAATGGTCTTTTCATGTTTCTGTTGATTGGCTCTTTTGTTGCCATGCTTGTTTTGGTGGGAGCAAAGGTGGAGAGCAAAAACCTTGTTTATCAGGATTGGAAGTTTCTTCCCTCGGCTCTGCCCATCATTGTCTGCTCCTTTGCCTATCAAAATGTTATTCCTTCCATCTGTATCAGTCTCAATAACGACCGTGGCCGGATACGGCGGGCACTCTTTTTCGGGACCCTGCTTTCTCTTGTAATCAACGGACTCTGGATTATTGCGGTGATCGGTGTACTTCCTCTGGCAGACGGAACAGGTTCTCTTCTTACCGCCTTTCGGCAGAATCAGCCTGCCACGGTCCCCCTTGCCCTCAATCTTCATTCCGAGGACATTCGTTTTTGTGGCCTACTCTTTTCCATGGCAGCTCTTTTTACATCGTATGTGGCTGTGGGAGAGGGCTTACGGAATTTTCTCGCCGATCTTCTTGGCAGGCAGGGCAAGGGTAGCAGGGATTGGCTGGTTGCTGCTCTGACCTTTATTCCGCCTCTGGCAGTGACCCTTGTCTATCCGCAGCTCTTTCTCAAGATGCTTAACATCGTCGGTGGCCTGGGGGTGGTACTCCTCTTTGGATTGCTTCCGGCCCTTGTTTTTTTTCGCCAGGCCCTAAGAGAGAAACAGCAGGTGCGGCAACTCGCTGCCCTGTTTCTCTGCCTGATATTTATCGCATTGATTGTCTTGGAATGTGGTCAGGAGTTTGGCCTGTTGCAGGTTCATCCTCAGGTCGAGTATTGGCACGGACGATTGCATCCTTAGTAGCTTCCCGGAAAAAAGAAGAGGAGGAGAAGGAGAGTGATGTGAGAATATTCTTATTGCCCTGCTTTTAAATGAGCTGCAAAATTGGTGTTTGCCACAACGGTCGTCAGTATGGTAACTCTCGTCTGGATGTTTTGTTGGTTTGAAGAGTTTGCCGGGCTGGAGTGTTCCGGAATTAAGAATAAGGAGTTGAGATGTTTCTTCGCACGTTGGCAAAAGATATGTATCGGAGTCAAAAAGAGGTGGAGGGTCTTGAAAGGCAGTTAGTGGAGGCGGATTCAAGTTCCGAGCAGGAGAAGGTGAAGGGGCTGTTGCGTCAGGCAAAGGCAGAGCTGGAACAGATCCGGAAAGTGATGGAGGGCAGAAAAGAGCAATCCAAGGCATCTCTGTATAAACCGAAATCCCGTTTTTTTTGAGTAATGGTAATGAAAAGACTTTATCTTATCCGTCATGCTAAATCGAGCTGGTCAGATCCGACCTTGAGAGACTTTGATCGTCCGTTGAATAAAAGAGGAAAGCGAGATGCCCCTTTTATGGGGGAAAAACTGGCGGAGCGAGCAATCAGGCCCGATTTTATCATGTCCAGCTCGGCTAAACGAGCGACAAAGACTGCACGAACCCTGGCCAAGGCCATTCTTTACCCTCCAAAACGCATTTATTTTACCGAGGCAATTTACCTGGCCGATGAGATTGGCCTTTATCGGATAGTCCGTTCCTGCGACGATAAGGTGACCAGTCTCTTTCTCGTAGGACACAATTTTGGTATCACCGATTTTGCCGTCAGTCTGTCCGGTGAACAGATTGACAATATACCCACCTGTGGCATTGCAGCCATAGAGTTTGATCTTGATTCTTGGCAGCAGGTAAGGCCGAATACCGGACGCTTACTCTTTTTTGACTGGCCTAAGAAATATAAGAAGTAGTGACAGGGAAGAGTATTGCTAGAGTTATTTCCTCTGTTCACTTTTAAAATAATTGTCCGGGTAAATATTTTTAAAAAAATGGAGTGACCATGCACCGCTTGTCAATTCGTTTGATCGTGGCCTTCATGATCGTCTTCATGCTTGCATCCGCAGCGCCAGGGGTAAACATGTTTCCCCTTGAGCCGCCGGATACTTCCAGCCCGCGAGCTACTCTGCAGAGCTTCATTCACTATTCTGATACCTTTTATGAGGCCATGCGAGCTCCGGAAGAAAATTCTTATGAGATGCAGGAATCCCTGGAAAGGGCGGTCCGCTGTTTTGACCTGAGCCAGGTTGCGCCCTCTATTGCCAAGGACGTTGGATTGGAGTCCGTGCTTCGGATGCGCGAAATTCTCGATCGTATCCCGTTGCCCGATTTAGAGGATGTCCCCGACAAGAAGGAAGTGAAGAAGCAAAATGTTGTTAAATGGCGTATTCCGCATACGGAACTCATGATTGGAAAGATAGAAGAAGGATCTCGGCACGGTGCATTTCTTTTTACCTTTGGAACAGTTGATAATCTGGATGAATATTATGCTGAGGTTCAGCATTTGCCCTATAAGGATGGGGCTGCGCAAGGGATTTACGAGGAGTATATCTATTCCTCCGGCTGGTTGATTCCGGACGGTTTTATCGGCAATCTTCCCAGCTGGATGAAGCGGGGATATCTGGGGCAGGCTCTGTGGCAATGGGCCGGGCTTATTCTTACCATTGTTTTAGGCGGCCTTCTTCTGTGGCCCTTGCTCGTGTGGCACAGGAACTGGAAAAACAGGGAAAGCAGGAGCGCATGGCGTTTGATCCGCTTGACTTTTCCTCTGTCCGCCATGGGGCTGTGTTTCATTATAGAGTATGTCATCAATACTCAGGTGAATATTACCGGTAGGGTGTTGACTGCCACCACCATGGGAATAGAGGCTGTCTTTTTCCTTTTTGCTGCCTGGGCTATTCTCGTTTGCGGCAATATCGTTATGCATGGAATTATTACTTCTCAGCATATAAAAGAAGAAGCTTTGGATGCCGATGTTATCAAGTTGGTTTGCCGTCTGGTCTCTTTTGGTCTGGTGTTTGCTCTGTTCTATAAAGCGGGGAGCTATTTCGGTCTTCCGGTGACAGCCGTCTTTGCTTCTGCCGGTATTGCCGGTGTGGCAGTTGCCCTGGCAGCGCGTGAGACATTGGCTAATTTTTTCGGAGGAGTGTCTATTTTCCTGGATCGTCCGTTTCGGGCCGGCGACTACATTGTCCTTGATAGCGGTGAACGAGGTGAGGTAAAAGCCGTTGGTATGCGCAGCACGCGACTGCAGACCCGCGATGATGTGCTCATTACCATTCCTAACTCGGTTATCACCAGTGTGAAGATAGTCAACCAGAGTAAGCCTCAACAGGATTTTCGTGTACGCATCAAAATAGGTGTTGCATACAGTTCCGATTTGCAGAGGGTGGAAGAGGTCCTTGAGGAGGTGGCTCAGCAGAATGCGATGGTGATGAAGAACCCCTCTCCACGGGTGCGTTTGCGAACTTTTGGGGATTTTTCCATTAACTTCGATTTGTTGGTGTGGGCGAGCCGTCCCCACGATCGAGGGCGGTTGACGCATGAACTGAGTAAGGCGATCTTTTATCGTTTTAAAGAAGAAGGAATTGAGATTCCGTTTCCGCAGTGGGATATTCATATGCGACCTGGAAAGGAAGACTCAGAGAAATAGCAAAGTCATTCCCGCGCAGGCGGGAATCCAGAATATTGGGAAAGATCTCCTAGGGTTCCGCCTACGCGGGAATGACAACGATATGAATTGAAGATTAGTGGTAATCATAAAACAAATTGGTATTAAAAGAGTATGATAAACAGTGAGGGTAAAAGTTCTCCGTTTTCACTGCGTAATATCCGGCTCTTCATTGCCCTGCGGGTCCTCTTTAACTGCCGTTTCTACTATCCTGTTTTTACTATTCTCTTTCTCGATTTTGGCTTGACCATTGAGCAGTTTGCTCTGCTCAATACAGTCTGGGCCCTGACCATTGTCCTTGCCGAAGTGCCTTCAGGTGCCTTGGCCGATGTGGTGGGGCGCAAGTATCTCCTGGTAGCGACCTCTGTACTCATGTTCCTGGAGATGTTGCTTATTGCCTTTGTTCCTCTGGGCAATGGAACCCTCATCTTTTGGGCATTTCTGGTTAATCGTGTTCTCAGCGGTTTGGCGGAGGCCCTGGCCAGTGGTGCTGATGAGGCCCTGGCCTACGACACTCTGGTGGAGGAGGGGAACCCGGATGACTGGCCCAAGGTGCTCGATATTCAGATGCGGGCCAAGTCGCTGGGGACGGTGGTTACCATGGTTGTGGGAGCACTGGTTTATGATCCGCAGGTGGTAAACACCGTTCTGCACTGGCTTGGCATCCAGACAGAGGTGACTCAGCAGATGAGTATGCGTTACCCCATCTATCTCACTCTGCTTCTTAGTCTGGGAGCCCTGATAAGCAGTTTGATGATGAAGGATCCGGTTCCGCTTTATCATTCTTCTCTTTCACAGGAGAGTCCGTTTTTTACGACCTTGTGGCAGGCTGGACGGAAGACCTGGCAGGCCGGTGGCTGGATTGTCGGAACGCCATTTGCTCTAGCCGTGATTCTTTTCGGTATGTGCTATGACCATGTGCTGCGTATGATCGTGACCATGACCAGTCAGTATTTTCGTCTCATTTTGCTGCCTGAGGCCAGTTTTGGTCTTATCGGGGCACTGTTTGCCAGTCTTGGTTTTGTTGTACCAAAGCTGGCCAGAGAGATGGTACATCGCAACACCCCGGTAAAAAATGCTTTTTATCTTGCCGGATTAACCCTTGTTGCCCTCTGGAGCCTGACTGGATTTGTTCCCTATTTTGGCCTGCTTCCCATGGCCCTGGTCTACAGTGGGATGATGCTGACTTCGTTTTTTACCAGTCATTACCTCAATCGGATTACCGAATCGCATCAGCGGGCAACTGTGCTCAGTTTTAAAGGACTTGCCTTTAACCTGGCCTATGGCGTGATCGGAGTGCTTTTTGCGGGTTTGATGCAGGAGTTACGAAAGAGTGTGGCA
>JAQYVF010000125.1 GCA_030145625.1 Desulfocapsa sp.
AAAAGTACAGGCACCTTATCTGGGAGGGGATCTGGACAGAGAAAACGCCTCGTGCAAAAGATATAGACTTGGAATTTATGGGCAGCAGTTTTGAGATCACCGGGGGAAATATCAAAAACGTTGCCCTTGCAGCCGCTTTTCTGGCTGCGGCTGATGGAAAAATTGTCAATATGAATCATCTTATTAATGCCACCCGGCGGGAGTATCAGAAGATGGGCAAGGTAGTGGTGGATGGGGAGTTTGGGGAGTATGGCAGCCATACTGGAACGTGATGAAATGAAACATACTGTTTCACAGGAGATGGAACATGTACGAACGTAAACATGATGCTACTGCCGAAAACAAATTTCGATTGGCAAAAAAAGCTGAGACAGGAAAAGAAATATCTTATCAAGATAATAAAACTTTTTCCTTCGACAACAGTTTACTGGGGCGTGCGAATGGCATGATTGGTGATTCTTCAATTATACAATCTCACGCTCTAGCATTGAAAAGAGCAAAGGGCTCTATCTCCTCTCAGGCTGGTCATCTCCTGCTTCAATTGCAAAGATTATATGGAAATCGCTATGTGCAAAGGGTGATTGATTTGTCCTTCTCGTCTGACAGCGACACTTCAGTTGCGCCTGAGATTGAGCAATCAATTCAGCAAGTACGTGGTGGTGGACAGGCTCTTGACAGTGAGGTTCGCGATCAGATGGAATCATCTTTCTCCTCTGATTTCAGTAAGGTTCGAGTACATACCAATAGTGATGCTGATACGCTTAACCGTGCATTAAATTCACGGGCTTTTACGACAGGCCTGGACATCTTTTTTCGACAGAGTGAGTACAATCCTTCTAGTTCAGTGGGTCGTGAATTGTTGGCTCACGAATTGACCCATGTGGTGCAGCAAACGGGTGCGGTTCATGGGAAACTGACCGTTGGTCAACCTGGAGATAGATACGAGCAGGAAGCAGACCAGGTGGCTCGAGCGGTAATGCATCAGGAACAACGTGTTGGGTCAAAAATAGAAACCGAAAGGCCGGTACAACGGCAACCGGAGGAAGAAGAAAAGAAGGAAGAGATTCAGTTGAAAGCTGAGCCAACTAGGGTTCATAAGCGGTGTGAACAGGATATTGATAATACAATGTCGAACGTTATTCGGAAGAGAGGAACATTGTCAAAGATTCAGCGCCGTCTTTTAACTTTCGGCAGACCGGCGGATGTTAATGCTTTGTTGGGCCTGCTTGGACCGCAAGCTGGTCTTACTCTGGCTATGAACCCGGTTAATAACCAAACACAGATTAATGCGGTATTGCCTGCTGCCCCACCGTCTGCTGCTCTTCGTGCGAGACTTACAACTATAATCAATCATGCTACGCAACATGCCGAGATTAGTGTTGCTCGCGGTCAACCGATGGTCTTTGTTGGTGCATTTCCTCAGCCGAATGATTTAACAGTTACCAGGATACAACGGTTGGACATTGACGATATTTTGGCTATTGAGGCCGGTGCAGCCGGGAATGGTGCAGCGTTTGCTATGCATGAAATACAGGAAAACTTTGAGGCTCATGCGGTCGCCCCAGTAGCGGGCACAAACCGTTTTCCGGCTGCTCACCAGCAGGCGGAGACCGCTGAAAACGAGGTCGCTGCTGAATTGGTTGGGCCTGGCAGCCGGGTGGCGCTTGTACAAGTGCCGGGTACTATTGTGCCAAGCATCTTTCACTTCGTTCCAGGCTTCGTAAGTCCAGTTGCGAATACAACAGCGGTCTTTTTTGACTACGAAAATTATTACCTGGGTATCACCAGGCGTTTTGTTCCTGGTACTCAAGATCAGCAGGTAGCTAATGCTCAAAGATTCCCGAAGAGCATAATATCCAACCGAACTATAGATAATTTTGTCAGTGGGTCAAATGCAGTTCCCGCCGCCGGTGCTGCCACCATTGCTGCGGCTGCCGCAGACGTGGCGGCGAATCCGACGGCGACAGTGCGTATTCAAGGTTTTGCCGATAATACTGGTAGTGAGGCCGTTAACCTTACCATCTCTCAGCAAAGGGCAAACTCGGCACAGACAGATCTGCAGGCCGCTGGTGTCGGAGCGAGAAGAATCCATGCTGAGGGACTTGGTGAAACGAATTTTGTCGCTCCGAATGTAACTGCTGCAGACAGGGCGAGAAACCGCCGGGTTGTTATCACAGTGACTCGACCGCAACTGTAAGAAACAAGTTATGGAAAGAATAGGACAAGATAGGGAAGACACTCAAGCGAAGGCTCAGCTTATAGTTGATGCAAAGTTGTTGGATATTGGCCTTCCTGCACCTAATCCCGGTATTATTTATACCGTGTCTCTCATGCATTATGAGGTTATGGAGATTATTCGCGGAGACTATCCACATTCTTCAATTTTTGTTGGGCATGATTTACCGAATCTTACAGAATCTGATTTTAGCGTTGGTACCTGCCATCGCCTTTGGTTGACGAAAGAATTTCCTCAGTATGCAAGTATTTTGGATAAGTTTCAGACTGCTGTATCTGGAACAAAGCCATTTTTTTGTTTATTTTTTGACGTTCTTGAGCACCTCAATGGCAACAGGAAAAAAATATAGGTTGTAATATTGTTGGAGTTTTATGGGAATAACCCAAGTATGGGCGGCTAACCATCGGTGATATATGATTCACGACTTAGACAAAACCCTTGAGACACTTCTCAAACAAGAGTTGCCGACAGCCTTGGCCGGGCAGGTGACAATCAGCTTTGCCACACCCGATGATCAATTTCCGCCGAATGGAGTTACACCTCCCGCCATTGATCTGTTTCTCTATGATGTCAGAGAGAACAGGGAGTTGAGAAATAACGAATGGGTCATGGAGCGTAAGAGTGATGGAAGCGTGACTAAAAAACGTTCACCGGTACGTGTGGAATGTTCCTACTTAATAACTGCTTGGCCCAGCGTTTCAGCACCCAATCCTATTCAGGATGAGCATCGCATATTGAGTGAGATCATGAAGGTGTTGTTGCGTCACTCTTCGATACCGCCGGAAATTTTGCAGGGGGAGTTGGCTAAGCAGAAGCCTGACTTGCCTGCGGTCACACTGCAGCCGGGTCATCTGCAGAGCCTGGGCGAGTTCTGGCAGGCACTGGGAGGGAAGCCCAAGGCAGCCTTGAATTATAAAGTGACCATAGGCGTTGAGGTCCACAAACCTGTGGAAGCAGGACCAGCTGTGACGGATAAGAGGATTCCGGGCAAGAAGAAGGAAGAGAGTTAATGGCAAAATGGATGATAGTAGAGCCGACACGTCATCAGGTCGCAGTTGCCGGGCAGGTGAGCGATAAGCAGACTGGACTTGTCATTGCAGGGGCCAGGGTGGAACTGAGTTCTTCATCCTCGGCATTCAACGAGTGGTTAAGTGAGAGAAAGAAACAGTATGGCGACGAATGGGAATCAATGGATGAGAGAGTGGACCGCGTCAGAACAGCATCAGATGGGCACTTTCACTTTGTTGATTTGCCGGATGGTCAATATACGCTGACGGCATCTTTATTAAACATGGGAAGCCGATACGGTACGGCTCAGGTGAGTGTGACCGTGTCCGTTAATGCGAGCGGGGACGTCACCATGGCCGCCGCTGATATCGCTTTGCCGTCAACAACGATTAAAGGCAAGGTGAAAAAGCAGGGCGATGGAGCGATTACTCTGGCCGAAGTACAGGTGAAGGGAAGTGGGGAACATGTATTTAGTAACAGTAAGGGGGAATATCTTTTGACTGGTCTTGAAAAAGGCGAACGTACTGTGCTGGTTTCTGCTCAGGGATATCAAACAGGTTCACAAACAATACAAGTTAGCAGGGGTACTGTGAAAACTCTGGATTTTGTCCTTTTACCACCTGCTCCGTAGAGGAGGTAGCGTTTATGAATTTTAAAATAATTTTCCTGAAAAAAGAAGTGATCAAGAAGCTGGTTTTTATAAGTCTGATTCTTTGACCATGGGTAAAACTCACTTCCTGAGCGTTACCCATACAGGTTGAAAATGATCAGTAACACCTTAATGGAGGAGGTTAAATTATGGGACAGTATTTATCACCAGGAGTGTATGTCGAGGAGGTTCCTTCAGCTGTTCAGCCCATTGCCGGCGTAGGGACAAGTACGGCAGGATTCATCGGGAAAGTGCCGAATAAAATAAGCGTTCCCAAAAATTCCAGCATTATTACCGATGAGGTCCTTGGCACGGGAGACGGTACCATCAAGACCTTTGACTTGAAAAAATATCCGGTACAAACGGGTGATGGGACTTATGAAGTACGGGTTGACGGTATCGTCGTGCCGACCAAGAAGCCTAGCAATGATACTGCGACGAAAGTTTCTAAAATAGAACTCACCACCGCCCCTGCAGCTAAAGCAACCGTTGTAGTCGATTATATTCGTTACGAGGAAGAAGACTTTAATTTGATTGCGGAAGACGGCGAAGTAAAACTTTGTACTAATTTTGGTGAATTTAAGAAGTTTTTTGGCGATTTCTCAAAAGATGCAGGACAGCGCAATCTGGCGCATGCTGTATACGGCTTTTTTAATAACGGTGGAACACGCTGCTTTGTGGCCCGAGTCATAGCTGATACCGGGATTGCGAAGGTACTGGAAAAATTCGCGGCTATCGATGAACTTGCCATAGTAGCCGCTCCTGGAATAACTACAAGTTCAGCGCGCAGTGCCATAGACTCACACTGCAAGAATACCAGTGATCGCTTTGCCATATTTGATAGTAACGAGACCGCTGAAACCACCGGCAGTTTTGATCCTCAAAAGCTGGACCCTCCCAGCAATTCAGACTATGCGGCTTTTTATATCCCGTGGATAAAAGCTTTTGATCCGGCCACGAAAATTCAAAATCCGAAAGGGAAGGGCCATCAATATGTACCGCCAAGTGGTCATATGGCCGGAATTTATGCCCGGGTTGATACCCAGCGGGGAGTGCACAAGGCACCAGCCAACGTTACTGTGCGCGGGGCATTGGGCCTGAAGTATTACCTCTCCAAGGCAAAGCAGGATGGTTTGAATCCCCAGGGGATTAACTGCATCCGTGATCTCAATGGGAATATACGAGTATGGGGGGCGCGTACAATTGGCGGGGATGCCAATGGCGAGTGGAAGTATATCAATGTGCGCAGGCTGTTTCTTTACCTGCGGGAATCGATCGATGAGGGTACTCAATGGGTCGTTTTTGAGCCGAATTCACATGAACTCTGGTCTAAGGTCAGGCGTAATATTACTGCCTTCCTGACCAATGTATGGCGAAGTGGCGCTCTTTTCGGCACCACGCCACAGGAAGCCTTTTATGTCAAGTGTGATGAAGAGACCAATCCACCGGAGGTGCGTGATGCGGGGCAGGTGGTAACGGAAATTGGGGTTTCAGTGGTTAAGCCTGCTGAGTTCGTAATTTTTCGTATTACACAGTGGGAAGGACCGGGGGCTTGATCACTGTATATTTCGTATTATCTGCCAGTTAGTGGAGTCGTAAATGCAAAACTATCGATCCCCGGGTGTGTATAAAGAAGATGTTTTCCCTGTTCCCGCAGCCGAGTTTCTGACGGGTGTTCCTGTCTTTCTCGGAACGGCTGAAAAGGGTGCTAGGAAATCTGTTGTAAAACTTACACATTGGCAACAATTTGCAAAGAGTTTCGGTAAAGCTCTGCCCGGCAGCTATCTCGCCTATGCCGTACGCGGGTTTTTCGAAAATGGTGGTTTACTCTGTTACGTTATCCGTCTTGATAATTCATCTATGTCTGAGCTGGAAAGAGGTCTGGATCTTCAGGCTTCTGTGGAAGAAATTGACCTGATTTGTGCGCCGGATATCATGACAAATCTTTTTGATGCTGCCAGCCTCCAGAAAAAAGTTCTTGATCAATGCGATATCAGTGGAGATCGCTTTGCTCTCCTCGACTCTATTCCAACTGCAAACAGTGAGAAGGTCTTAGGGCAAAGAGAAAACTTGGCGGATGGAAAGAATGGTGCTCTTTATTACCCGTGGCTTCTGGTGCCGGGATGGTTGAAAGGAGAATATGTTTCAGTTCCCCCATCCGGGCATGTGGCCGGAGTGTATGCCCGAACTGATATGCATATAGGTGTTTTTAAAGCACCGGCAAATGAGATATTGAAAGGTGTGCTGGACACGGAAACGAAAATTGCCAATCTGGAACAGGATAAACTGAATCCGCAAGGTGTTAACTGTATTCGTTCTTTTAAAGGACGGGGCATCAGGGTCTGGGGCGCCAGGACCCTGGCTGGAGAAAATGAGACTGAGTGGCGTTTTATCAATGTCAGGCGTCTCTTCCTGACAGCAGGCAGATGGATTGAGAGAAATATGCAGAACAATATATTCGAACCCAATGACTTCAGGCTCTGGTCTCGTATCATTCGAGAGTTAACGGCTTATTTTAATACCTTGTTTAAACAGGGAGCATTGAAAGGGGGGGCGCCAAGTGACGCATTTTATATAAAATGTGATGCTGAAACCAATCCTCCCGAAGTCAGAGATAAGGGCATGATTGTCACGGAAGTCGGTCTGGCGCCGGTTACTGCATGTGAGTTTGTTGTTGTTAGAATAATACATGGAGATAGTGGCGTAACAATAAACGGGGTTGCAGAGCCCCTGTAAAAATAAGTCCTTCATAGTTGCCTGATGACACCACATGGTTTCTTTGTGAAGGAAATTATAAAAAAGGAGAGTGAATTATGCCAGCAGGAGATCGTAAGGACCCGTATCGTGCGTATAATTTTTTAATTGAGATTGACGGTATTACCCGTGCCGGATTTCAAGAATGCTCAGGTCTGGATGCCACACAGGATCCCATTGAGTACCGTGAGGGGACAGACGCTTTAACGCCTCGCAAGCTTCCCTCCATAAATAAATTTTCCAATATCTCACTTAAATGGGGGATTACGGATGATTCGGAGCTGTGGGACTGGAGGAAGAGCTGTATGGATGGAAAAGTAGAGCGAAAGAATGGCTCTATTGTTCTCTTAAATGATGCAGGTGAGGAGAAATTGCGTTGGAACTTTATTGAGGCGTGGCCAACCAAATGGACGGGGCCCAGCTTTAATGCAACAGGTGCAGAGGTTGCCATTGAATCTCTGGATATTGCCCACGAAGGGATTAGCAAAGCATGACATTACAGACTGAGTTTGATTTCACGTTGCCACGCGGATATGTAGATTCTGAAGGGACTTTGCACCGGGAAGGACAGATGAGGCTTGCAACAGCTTATGATGAGATAGTTCCTATGAAGGATCCTCGTGTTCAGACCAATCCGGGTTACCTGGTTATTATATTGTTATCACGTGTGATAACACGCCTTGGTGATCTTGGGCAGATTAATCCCAAGATTGTTGAAGGGCTTTTTTCGGCAGACTTACAGTTTTTGCAGGATCTCTACGTCCGGGTCAATCATGAGGGGCATAATCGCCTGGTTGTCAATTGTCCTCACTGTGATGAAAAATTTCAGGTGGAGGTGAGCGGCCCGGGGGAATGATCGGCTACCCCTCGAGTAGGTTGTACGAGGAGGTAGCCTTCATCGCGTATCACTTTCATTGGCCTTATGACCAGATTATGGGCCTGGATCATAGAGAACGCCAACGGTGGGTTACTGAAGTTGCCCAGATTAATAAGCGCCTCAATGAGAGTTGAGCATATCTGATCCAGGATTAAAGGAGCAATTGTATGGCAATACCAGGGCTGAATGCAGCTTTTTCTGCTGGAACTCAACTGCTTGGCATTCGCAATGATCCCTATAAAGCGTATAACTTTCTTGTTGAAATTGAAGGTTTGATAATCGGTGGATTTTCCGAGGTCACCGGAATGGAGATGGAAATTGAAGTAAAGGAGTACCGGGAAGGGGGAGTCAACGAATATATTCATAAACTGCCCGGTTCAACCAGGTATCCGCAGAACCTGGTGTTAAAACATGGCCTGACAGATATTGATTTGCTCTGGCAATGGTTTGTGGAAGTTTCGGAATCAATTTCTGCCGGAAAACCCTTTGAGCGTAAGAATGGAAGCATTTTTTTACTTGATGACCGCAGGCTTCCGGCAATGTGGTGGAATTTCCAAAACGCTTATCCCATTAAATGGTCAGGGCCATCATTTAATGCTGAGAGTACCAATATCGCGGTGGAAACAGTGGAGTTGGTCCACCAGGGTATTGTGAAACCAAAAGAGAGTACTGCTCTTTCTGCGGCGCGGGGCCTTGCAGGAGCGGCAGGTGATTTGCTTTAAACAGGTGGATTATGGAAGCTGACTCGACATCAAACAGTGATCAAACTTGGCAAAATGGTAATTTGGTCAAACGATTGATGAAAACATTGTTACAACCTGGAGTGATCAGTTTTAAGCTCGCTGATGATATCATATCACGCACACGAAATATGACCGCACCTTCTTCCCCTGTGTTGATGAGATTAGTTAAGCGAGGAGAAAGGGGGAATGATAGGGGAGGGGAACCGCTTCAGCTTGTCAATGCACATTGGATTCAAAAGAATAAAAATAGACCTCTAGAAAAAGAGGAGGTTGATAATGGTCCTTTGTTGCAGCCTACTGTTCAGTACAAGACATCAGCATCCGTTTTGCCAAGCAATCGAACTATTGGTGAGATTGGATCGAAGCCAGATAAGCGTCATCTTCCTTCCGTGAAAGCAGTATCGCAAACAGTGTGTTCTGGAACTGTTTCTGAACCAACATCAACAGCAGATCTGCAACTGAAGAAAATTGATTCGGAGGCTGCTGTGCAAGGAAAAATGATATCTGGTGTTGGTACGGAGAACATTACTCAGTACAAGAAATCATCCTCTGTTTTGCCAGGGAATCAAACTTCTGGCAATATTGGATTGAAGACAGACGAGCGGCATCTTCCGACTGTGCAAGCAGTCTCGCAGGCAGTTTGTTCTGCAGCTAATTTTGAACCAACATCAACAACAGACCTGCAACTGAAGGAAGTTGATTCGGAGGCTGCTGTGCAAGGAAAGACAACAGGTAGTACCGGTGCAGATACAGGTAACACTCTCCAATATAAGAAAAAGTCATCTGATTTGTCGACAAACCTGATTCATGAAGCTGTTAAGCCAAACAGTGGAGAACAAAGCTTAGATAAAGAAAAAAACAGCACTTCTTTGCATACCAAAACCGTTCGTCAGGTTGATAGTGCAAAATGGAAAATATCTCGAAGGGGATTGGTGACAACTCAAGTACCACTTCCAGAAAATCAAAAAAAGACTGCCCCGGTCACTGGTCAGTTAGTAATCAAAAAAAAAAGTGACAATACGATCTCCAACACATCAGCGGTCA
This sequence comes from Desulfocapsa sp., assembly GCA_030145625.1. Classification (GTDB taxonomy): domain Bacteria; phylum Desulfobacterota; class Desulfobulbia; order Desulfobulbales; family Desulfocapsaceae; genus Desulfocapsa. The sequence continues at coordinate 9,312 of JAQYVF010000125.1, forward strand.
TACATAAAAAAGGAATAGAGGGCAGGGAAACTCACTTGGCTGAGGATAAAGGCGTGAATGTGACGGTTAGCAACGATAACATGATATCCGGGCAAACAGCAGTTGTTGAACAGTCTGTTTTGTCACCGGAAAGTATACTGCATACCTCGATTGCTCTGCCCATAATCCAAAAAAACATTGATAGACCTCAAAAGTCATCGAAGTTGATTGCGAAGCGCAGCTTTCCTGAACCTGTTGTTTCGAGAAGAGGGAATAGTCCTGCTTCCTCTACCTCCTCTCCCTTATCAGAAAATGCAAAAGATAGTGTTCCTGAAGTTGGTATTAACTTGGAAGCTGAGAAGCCTTTCATCGTTAGCTCAACATCAGAGCAGCTACAACGGGCGCCTGCATTAATATGGCGAAATAATGACGCGAAGACAACACCTGCAAGCATTTCCCCTGGACAACCTGCTCATCCTGTAAAGAAAACAGTAGCAGTCTCAATGAATTCGACTGATCAAAATATGTTGTCTCTATCCAATCAGGCAGCTTCATCTCATGGGGCGGGTCCTGAGGCAAATTCTGTGGATACTATTGAAAATACTATTCCAGAACCAAGAACAGGGTCAGGAACCAGTGGAGTTGATTTGTCAAGAATAGCTGACCGGGTAAGTCGTATACTATATCGAAAATTGGCTGTTGAGCGTGAGCGTCGGGGAGTATAGAAATGGAATTAGCAAAACTAACGATAATGCCTGCATCTCCCTCAAATCTAGAAGAGATTGAAGTGTTGTTTAACCCTGCTTCTTACTCAATTACCAAATCCATAGCATGGAATCCCCCAAGAACAGGAGAATTAGGGAGTGGTGGATCTTCAGAGAATATAACTGCAGAACAA
>JAQYVF010000224.1 GCA_030145625.1 Desulfocapsa sp.
ACATTAATCATTCGATAAACAAAGCCGACCAGCAATGCCATATTGACGAGGATGATAAAATTAGAAGCAAAAATCATCATGATGAAATGGAAAGGATCGTTCAGCTTATATGCTGCCCTAAACAAACTGATACCGTAAGACAGGAAAAAGAGTGCCGCCAGAACCAACAGGCATTGCCCTACCCACCACAGTTTTCTCTTCACAACGATCTCCTTTCATTTACTCATCTGAGTACTATAAATTTCCTGCCCCTCACCTTAAGGTACCCTTAAAGAGGTCAATGCAGAACCAACCGTCTTTTTCAAGACTGGAAACATCGCAAAAAGTTCATTTTTTACAAGTTTTTCCAGGGAAATAAGCGCTGGTCCGAGAAACTGTTTAAAAAATATTTTTTTACGATGCTGACTGAGAAAAGAAAAGGCTCCGACAATCTGCAGATTACGCTGCAGGGCCAAGAGAAGATACTCCTCACGGAATCCCTTGCGATTCACTGGAATCAACTCCTCCAGCTTGTCCAGGTACAGTTCCTGTAATTCTTTCTGGAAATCATCAGAAAGTGTTACATAGGGATCGATGAGTAAAGAGGCCAGATCATATCCCAGAGGCCCCTGCCTCCCTCCCTGAAAATCGATAAAACAGACATCTTCCCCATGAATCATGATATTTCGTGATTGAAAGTCACGATGGAGAAAATAATGAGAGGGGATCCTGGCAGCCCTGTCTGCCAGTTCAACAAACTCTTCCTGCAAGCCGATGGGCTCTTTATTTCCCAGCAAATCCTGCCAGAATGCCCGGAGAAAATATCCGGATTCCCGTTCTAGCATCAAGGTTCGATCATAGCGGGGGCTATCCCAGCACCAGTTGGGATCAAAAGCCATCGCCCCTCTGATCTGCATCCTCGTCAGTCCTGCAATAACCTGCTGATACCAGGGACGAATAGCCGCAATGCATTCCTTTGCTCCCCTTTCCTGCTCCTTCACAACATAATCGTGGAGCTTACAATCTCCCAGGTCTTCACAGAGAATAATGCCATGTTCTTCATCCCAGCCATACTGTTCTGGGACTCGGACATCCTGCTGCTGCAGATGCGTGCCAATGGCTCGTGCAGCTCTGGCCTCGGCAAGATCTTTTTCTCTCAGAGAAGGTGGAGCAATTGCCAGACAAAGATGCTGCTTTCCTAGAGAAACTCGCCAGAATCTTCTGCTTGAGCCATCTCCGTCAAAAGATTCTATCTTCAGATCATGGCCCGGTAGCTGCCTCCCTTCCTTGACCATCCCCGCCTGTATCAAAAGATCATGGATGGCAGCCAGGTTATTCCTTTCATCACCGTCAATCATAGGCACAGTGTAACCATGGCCCCGAAGACTCTGCAAGAGAAAATAGTTTGTTAAACAAATACTCATCTTTCCTTATTCTTATTACCACTACTCTTCAGCTTGTTTCGATGTCATTCCCACGTAGGCAGGAATCTAGGAGATCTTGCCAAACACACTGGATTCCCTCCTTGCGGGAATGACTTTATCGCCCTGGAATAATTGGTGAATAGTAAAATATGACTTGGTTTGATTCTTTTTGGGCTGAGTTTGAATGGTAATCACATTCCTAATTGACACTCATAACCGACCACATACCCTCCTACAAGTAGCAAAATCATCAAGAAAAGCATGTCAACCACACCTGACAAAACAAATCAACAGATCAGTACAATCTCTCAACAAATTCCACGGGTGTGCTGTTACACTGGCTTCCTGAAACACCTGACCACATTGCCCCTCAAAAAAAAGAGGAGCATATCGGCGCAGATAATGATACATATAACCAACCAGCGCCTAATACGTTGTGGCACAACTATCATATTTGCTCTTTTTACATTCGTTATCGATTGAAGTAGAGTATTGGAAGAATCGCAAAGAAAACAAGACGATTGTACGAAATTAAGTCGAATAATTCTTTTTGTCTCAGCTTCAGATCTTGAACTGAGCAGGGAGAGAAGAAAAAAATCCCGTTTTTTTGACCTGTCAATCATTTCCAGCAGAAAAAATTGGGAAATTATCATTTTTTCCTTTCCCCAGCACCTTATAAATTGATATGTATATGCAGGACTCGAAACACTTCTGCCTTACCCACATTCAACTAAGGTTATTTATCAATTGA
>JAQYVF010000211.1 GCA_030145625.1 Desulfocapsa sp.
GAAGCGATTGTGATAGTGACTATAGCACTATAGAAGACAAGAGATTTATTTTGAGAATCCATTCTTATTATCACAGCATCACACAAGACTAAATTGTATTTTAATTTAGATTGTCACAGGTTATCAGACACTGACAACATGCTATACATAACATCAGCCAATTCCATTAATCTGAAATGAACTCATTCCTTCTGGCATTTGTTGATATCCCTCGTTTTTGCCAGTTTTAATTGTCTTATCAACAATTCATCCACCATCGGCTGTCCTTGGCGAAGACCGGTTGTCTGGCTACAGAAAAAATAAACTTTCTGGCCAGAGTGCTGTTTAGTAATGGATATATCTTTTGCTTAATATAAGTCATGGCCCTATTGCAGATAACTCCCCAGAGTCCTGTTTTTGATCTCAGTATAAGTGCCGTCCGTTCTCATTTCCCTGAGGGCTTGTGCCAGAGGTTTGATAAGTTGTTCATGCTTCTTGTTGAGATAGAGGTACATTTCACTTACAGCAAGAGGCGGTTCCAGAGCCACAACAACCCCTTCTAATCCCATGAAATGAATAAAGGCATAACCTGCAAGCCTGGAATAAACTACAATGTCAGCACGGTCATTTACCAATAAATTAAAGAGAAGTTTCTGGTTCTTGGCACGAACCAGGGAACGAGTATCTACTATGTTTTCCTCAAGTATCTTCCAGCCTCGGACAATGGCAACATCATAGGGTTGCAATGCATCCCACGAAGACATCTTTATCCCATGATGTTTGCTAAAGGCGACAAATTCATAGTTGGTTAACTTCTCCGGCACTTTGATAAGGTTTGGGTATAGCTTCTCAAGGCCTGAGATACGGGGGAATTCTCCGTCTGTTAGTCCTGAATCTGCATTCATGAGGGCTCTTTCGGCAGGAAGGTGGTCTATATCAATCTGCTGACCGATCCTCTTAAAAGCTTCTTGTAAGATGAGATCATATAAACCGGTGTCACTTTCATTCGACTCAGGTGGGCCTACAGAGGTGGTAATTACCAGGGGCGGGGAGGCAATACAGGGTGTGGTCAGGAAAAAAAACAGAAATAGCGAGAAAAACTTAAGCAAGGCAATAGAGTTTTTTGTAACACCTGTTGATGGCTTGTTATGATATTTTATTGAGAACCTCACTCTTTGCCACCTCTCAGCCTGAATTAAGTATCCATAAAGTTATGGCCACCTTATGTGATTACGTGTGAAGCTCATCCACTTTTTTCGTCATTCCCGCGCAAGGCGGGAATGTAGGATCTTTGCATGTAGCTGGATCCCAGCCTACGCGAAGATGACATTCCGAGGATATTCGTTTTTTTGTTTCCATAAGGGGATAAAAAAATATCCCAGCTTATACATACCGCCATGTTCCCTAAGCCAGCTCCATTAGCCCGTTATTGAATAAAAAGAAACATTACTGTCTGTGTTCATTATGTGGTTTTTTTTTTTTATAATGCAAGGCTAAAATTTTAAAACGGGAATTGATGTTGAGAAGATTCAGAAAGGATTGTACCTGGTGGCGGAATTGATATACGCCGCCGTTATTTGAAAAAGACAAAAGGGAAACTTGTTTAGAAAAATGTGCCTGTATTCAATGCTATAGGCTCGCTGTTGTCATTGCTTTCTGCCGAACGGCTCGTAAAACCTGCAGCAAAACTGTGAATACCGGACTTTGGGATTATCTATGAACCTAACACGTACATAGTAATAGCTCTATCCCGCCGATGTTTTACTGTCAGCGTTGATATAGTGATTAGCCCCCAATATATATTTATCCAAGCTCAAAGGAAGTGACTCCAAATACACGACTTAACGGTATGTCAGGATTTGTCATAGTATACATTCTGGCGGTTTCGAACACGGGTTTCATATTATTACCCTCTGCAAGGGCGATAGCTTCCTGATGGACTTCTGGTGTATCAAGAAAAATTGGTTCTGATGGTTTGATACTGGCAGTTAATGCGAGAAAAAGAGATTGCGCCAATTCAGGATTGTCCGCAAAAAGAGGCCCTATCTTGAAACCACTCAGGCACTTACGAATTACACCGTAACCTAATAGTTTACCATCCTGAAGGATACCTAAAGCATTACTTTCAGGTTGCCTGATCCATGATTTGATGAATACGGAACGATTATCAGGAAAGAATTGACGGTCATATGAATCAACAGTTTCAAAAGGCAAAGAGGATAGGTTTACGATTTCATCATTTCTTGAATGCTGACCACCACTGACACCTTCATACCGTATATTTCGATAGGCAAGTTTGAAACCTGATTTCTTATAATTGTCTTGTTGGGAAATGACACCATCAAGGCCTACATTCAGACCGTTAAGATAATTCATGCCGGCACTCCAAATTTGGAGACCGTAACCTTTACCGCGATATTCAGGTTTAACTATGTAGAAGCCAAGAAATCCAAAAGTTTCACCGTATTTGACAGCAGAAATGGTTGCAATGGGTTCATTATCTAGTTCGCCAATAAAAAAACCATTTGGATCGGCTTCGTAAAAGCTGTCAGCATCATACAATCCCGGATTCCAACCCTCGATTGCTGCCAAGTGAATAGCGAGATTAATATCATTGCGTGTCATATTTCTGATTGTGTAATTTGATGATGACATGAAATTACCTCATTTATTTGCGGTATAATAGTGAGTAACGCTTCGCTTTAGTAGTCGGGTGGGGGATGGCAACAGATTTGGTGAAATTGATAATCTTCGATTTGTACAAATTTTGATAAAAGAGCAGTTGTTGCCCGATTGGTTGGGCAGGCGTTTGCTAAATTCCTCGCAACATCGATTATTATTGTTGCCAGATGTAAAATTTTTCTCTTAACTCAATCCAATTTTGGATGCCGTGCTTTTTGATCTTTTTTATATTGTTTTTAGGCATTTCCCCACAGCGGGGTTGCAATATGTCAAATTTCTCGCATTCATCTAATTCAGAGCATTCCCAACAACCTTCATAGCTGTTGGAAATACAGCACTGCATAATTTTACAGGGAGTTCCAGAACAGCCGCCTCCGACTCGACAAGGTTTGTCGCATTGAGTATTCGAAAGTGCATTTAGTACTTCGATA
>JAQYVF010000075.1 GCA_030145625.1 Desulfocapsa sp.
TCGCAGCAACGCCCTTGCCTTCAGTTAGTAATTCATGTTAAGTTGTTTACTTTAATAGCAACACTTGCAAGGGAGTTGAACCCTATAAGTTCACGCCCATTTCGGGCGTACACAAGGTCAATTAACGCAGACGCCTAAAGAAAGTGTAGTTTTCTAATTTATCTGCCATCAAGTTAATTTTACAAGGTAAAGGCGACCTTGGGGGTAAATCGGCACTGCTTATTGCCGGTGTTCGGCGAAACAAATATCTGAAGATAAGCTTGTGGTAAGGGGGCAACTCTTGGAATTTCAAAATAGTAGTCAAAATATCAAGCCAGAGATAGGTGACATGACAAGAGAACTCCCTGTTATCATTGTAACTGGTGCTTCTGGATTTATCGGGCGCTACTTTATTGATGAAGCAAAAGACAACTACACCATTTATGCAATGGCACGACGCAGCCAGAAAAAATCTGAAGTAGCTGATCATCCTAATATTAAATGGATGAGGGTTGACCTTGGTAAGGAAAAGGAGGTTGCACGTGCAATTGAAATTATTTCTATTGAGCACAATTCAATCGATTTTGTCTTTCACTTTGCAGGATACTATGACTTTACGTATGAAAACGTGCCAGAATATGAACGAACCAATGTCCACGGTACCGAGAACCTCCTGAAATGTATCGACCCGTTAAACCCCAAACGTTTCATTTTTTCAAGTTCACTGGCGGTTACCGATTTTTCTGATCCCTATAGAATAATAGACGAAAGAAGTCCGGCTGATGCCAATTACCCCTACGCTATTAGCAAAAAAAAAGCGGAAGAACTTGTTCAACAATACTCCAGCAGCTTCCCTTGTACAATTGTTCGTCTTGCTGCAATATACAGTGACTGGTGTGAATATGGACCGCTCTATGCGCTCCTCAGTTCCTGGCTCAAGAAAGGATGGAGGTCCAAGCTAGTTGTTGGTAAAGGTAAATCTGCAATTCCGTATCTACACGTTGTCGATCTGAACAATTGTCTTTTGAAAATAGTAGAAAAGCATAACCAGCTTGATGATTTTGATGTCCTGGTAGCAAGTTCAAATGGCTGCATATCACACAACGAGATATTCGATGTTGCCCAAAAATACTTCTACGGGATAACTATTCATCCGCTGCACATCCCTGTTATTCTGGCTTCAATCGGTGTTGTTGGCATAAATATTCTCGGCAAAGTTTCTCGAACACAGCCGTTTGAAAAACTTTGGATGCTGAACTATATCGACCAGCGCATGGAAGTAGACGCTTCAAAAACACATGAAAAGTTAGAGTGGCAGCCTAAACCAAGGTACGACATTAAGAGGCGTATGCTTTTCGTCATTGAAAATATGAAAACTAATCCCATATTATGGACCAAAAAGAACTTTGAAATGGCCCATAAAAAAGTAGAAGAACGCCTAGGGCTTAAGATTTTCAATGTAATACTCTCTATGAAAGATGATATCATCTTAGAGCATGTTGCTCACATTTCATTACCAGAAAATAAAAATAAATATCCATACTACCAGAAGCTCGACAAGGAAGAATTAATCAAACAAGTAGGGTACATGTATGAACTGCTTGAAATCGCTCTTCTAAGTGGACACCGAACACACACACTCAATTTTCCTCGAACATTGGCACAAAAACGCTTTGAAGAAGGGGTCGGCCTTGACGAATTAATCAGTGCACTCAGCTGGATAGCAGCAAAGATAGATGAATCCTTGCGTTACCATCCTGAAATGGTCATGGTGCAGCAAAGAATTCGTGATGAAATTGTGATCACCATGCAGCTGATTATTGATGAGATAGAAGATGTTTATGAGAATCATTGTGTTAAGAATGCTAATTTTTTAAAATAGTAAGCACGCAGGTCGATATTTCAGTCAGCGTTTTAATAGGGGATACCAGGCGTTCCCCTGCATCTGATCCAGTGCGGAAATAACCGGGTGATAAGAATTCGCTTTCCAGTAGGAAAATAACGACAGCCAAAAGCAACTGTCCGACCCTTGCTTCCCACAAAACACAGCTCGGAATGACCTGAAAAGGAACCTTGAACCTATTCTCATCCGGCAACAAGATCGACAGAATAACCCTTCACAACAGTAACTCTCTCCAATTCCAGCCAAAATCAATAAAAACAGCCTACAATACTGCCACCATTACAGCAACTTCAAAAGTCCGATCCTGCGAACCCTCTAAAATCACACAATTTCTCCGCCCCACCTGGGCACGGCAACACAGCGCAACAGAGCACAAAGATCCTCATCGGCTTCAAAGCTCCACTCAGTCGATATCAAAAACGGCCTCCTCATAACCCGGCCAGCCGTCGTCAACCAGCTCATAATGTCTTTCCTGTATTGGAAGGGCAGGTGCTGACACCCTATTCCCCTGCCACTGTGGCGAACCGCGGATATCCCGGTCCGGCCACAGCTTCAGGTGGCAGAGTATTTTCCGGATCACTTTCCGCTCCACGATAAAGCTGATGATCTTCATCTCCACCAAGCAATGGGGACAGATCAAGGGATCCACTTCCCATATTTTTTTTGAGACAGTCTCTCCACAATGGAGGAGGGATACGCCTGTGTTTATGGGCGGCAACGTCAATCATCGTTAGTTCTTAGATTTCTTTTTCGCTCTCTTGCCCTCCCTCCCGTTCTTCGACCTCCTTCTCAAGTTTACGCCGTTCACCCCGCATGCGGTTGGAGTACCAGGCATGATAACGAACCAGTTGAAAACTCTTCTCCGGGATGTTGCTGGGTGGTGGTGGCGGTAAACTCACCTGCTGTACTGATGGAAACGTTCTTTTTATTTTTACCGTGGGTCATCTTTGAGCGGTAAGTCAACATGCCGGTGCTGTTGTTGTAGCTCAGCTTAGCTAGGGAAAAAAGGTTACGAATGAAGTACTGGGCCAGATTGGTAAGGCCCTCCTGATCGTCCTTGGCAATACGGAAGGAATTGTCGACATTAAAGCCGGAGGTATGGTTACACTTCATCAACATGGCTACAAAACTCTCATCGATCACCTTTTCCTTTACCAACATCTTCAAAAGTCTGGCCCTGAACAGCTCCGCCAAGAGCTTTAAGCTTGTCTTCGGCATTACGTAAAAGACGCCGTTGCGACGAAAGAGCCCGTCTGCTACTATGGCGTGTATATGCGGGTGCCACCTGGCGTAATCTCCGAATATCTGGATGTGAGTACAGCCCCAAATATTCCGTCCTTCATCGGGATATTTCTTGGAAAAGTCCGCTATCATGCAAAAATTCAGTTCACCGGCATGGCCGCAGAACAGGTGCGCCGGCAATATAGGCATGGGAAACAGGAAATCGAAGAACTGGAGAATGGGATCTGCCTTTCCCTGCCTGTCAGGGACGACAGGGAAATACTGATGAAGATCTTCCAATACGGTGCCAATGCCAGAGTCCTTGCCCCTGAATCACTCCGGAAACGAGTCACAAAAGAAATCAACCATATGACAAAGAACTACACACCATAACTTATTGTCTTTATTGAAATGGTTTTCAGCTCAACTATCTTTCTTTTCTGTTTTCTTCCCCTTCTCCTCGCGGTCTATTTTTTTTCGCCAAACCGGGCGAAAAACAGTATCCTGCTGGCAGCAAGTCTCTTCTTTTATGCGTGGGGAGAGCTGTTCTACACAGGCTTAATGGTTCTCTCCATTGGCACAAACTATCTCTTTGGCAGGCTTGTTGGCAAAAGCCTGCTCCACAAAAAACAGTTTCTTGCCCTGGGGGTTGCCTGCAATCTGCTCCTCCTCGGATTCTTCAAATATACCAATTTCATTGTCGATAACCTCAACACTGTCCTTGCACTCTTCACTCCTGCAAAAATAGAACTGCATGCGGTTCATCTTCCCCTTGGGATCTCCTTTTTTACCTTTCAGGCCATATCCTATCTTGTGGATGTATATAGAGACAGAAATCCTGCGCAGAAAAACATTCTCAACCTTGGCCTCTATATTGCCCTGTTTCCCCAGCTCATTGCCGGCCCAATCGTTCGTTACAACAGTGTTGCCCGGCAACTTGCATCACGGACCATCACCCTCTCTTCTTTTGAGAGCGGGACGACACGGTTCATATACGGTCTGGCCAAAAAACTTCTCCTGGCAAATCCTCTGGGAGAGGTTGCAGATAGAATTTTCCTCCTCCCCGCAGATCAATTGCCGGCCGTTGTTGCCTGGACAGGGATACTCAGCTTTACCCTGCAGATCTATTTTGATTTTTCCGGTTACTCTGATATGGCCATCGGTCTTGGAAAAATGTTCGGCTTCACGTTTCCGGAAAATTTCAAATACCCATACATTGCCAGATCACTGCGAGACTTCTGGAGACGGTGGCACATCTCACTCACCACATGGCTGCGAGACTATCTCTATATTCCCATGGGCGGAAACAAGAGATCTCAGTTACGGGTTACTTTCAATCTGCTGACGGTTTTTGTTTTATGCGGACTTTGGCATGGAGCAAGCTGGAATTTCCTCATCTGGGGCCTATGGCATGGTCTGTTTCTTTCCCTGGAACGATCTCCCTTTGGCAACGCACTTGCAAAGTCGCCCGGAATAGTCGCCCACGCCTATACCCTCCTTGTCGTTATAATAGGGTGGGTCTTTTTTCGCTTTGACGCACTTGACGGGGCCATAGACTACTTGTCTTCCATGGCCGGAAGCAATGGCTTTGCAAACACTCTTTATCCAATCCAGTTGTATGTAACCAACGAAGCACTGCTTGCTGCTGTTATAGGCTTTATCCTCTCCACCTCTCTCTTTACCGTATGTGAAAAATATATTCAGCGGGCCACATGGTCCAGTGGGGTAGCAAGACTTGGCCTTGTCATCCTGTTATTGAGCCTGTCCCTGTTGAAAATTTCCTCAGGAACCTACAACCCCTTTCTCTATTTCAGATTCTAGAGGTCGGTCACACGATGAATATCAGCCAGAAATTCATATCCCTGAGTATAATTCTTCTCTTTCTCATAGCAATCTTCACTCCGCTTATAGGGTCAATTCTCCAGGAAGATAAGACCATCTCCTATACAGAAAAAAGAAAACTGGCTCAACTTCCGCAAAGACCTGCCAACAGAAAAATGCTGGAGAACTACTCCCAGGAATTTGAACGCTATTTCAATGATCAGTTTGGCATGAGAGAATTTTTTCTCAAATCCTTTTCCAAGATCAAAATGTTCATTGGAGATGCCGAAATCAGTGGTTCCGGCAACAAAGTCCCCACCAAAAACACTGTGGAGGGAAAGGAGGGCTGGTTTTTCCTGAACCGTGTCTGGGATGGAGACCCCATATCAGACTATAGAAATATATCCCTTTACAGTGAGGTAGATCTCCTGCGGGCAACACTTCTCTTTGCCGCACGAAACGATTGGCTGAAAAGACAGGGCATACGCTACCTGCTGATCTTTGCCCCGAACAAACACACAATATATTCAGAATACATGCCTGACTATATTGTCAAACAGGGAAATATCTCCTCCATGGATCAACTCTACGACGCTCTGTCACGCCTGACATCGGTCGAATTCGTCGATCTTCGCGATACGCTCTTTGCCGGAAAGGAGAAGGCGCATCTCTACTGGAAAGACCAGAAAGAAAAGGCTGCGCTCTACTATAAAAAGGACAGTCACTGGAATGGTGCAGGGGCAGATCTTGCCCAGTATGAAATTGCCAAACACATAGAAAAAATGTTCCCCGAAGGCATCACTCCCGCGATAAGGCCTTTGGATGATTTCATCATGTCCAGTTTCACCGGGGATATCAGTCTTATCATGGGACGGGATGATAATGCCGCATACGGGCCAAGTATCTTAACTGGAAAATGCAGCAAAACCACACGAGAAGAATTCAGGGAGAGATACCATACAACCACCTGCGAGACAGGCCAACTGAACAGCCTTATTTTTCATGACTCATTCTACCCGGCTCTCAAACCTTTTTTTGCCGATTACTTTAAAACAACAACATTTCTCTGGGAAAGCATGAGCCAACGAGCCGTCCTGGAACAGCTGAAGAAAAGAAAGATAGATCTTGTCATTGAGGAAAGGGCTGAACGATTTTTACCCTTTACACCAAGGATTGGCACCGAACGCTACGACTCTTTCTGGGCATTCCATTTTCCTCTATGGAAAAAGATACTCTTTTCCGTAGACGGGAAACAGGCCGCAAACGATCTCAGACAAGTTACAGGTCACAATGTTCAGTTAACACCGGACACCACTGATAATTCTCTTGTTATGCAGGCGACAACAAATGACCCGATAATGTATATAGACACTATTCCCTTTGAAAAAGGAAAACTCTATGTGCTGCATGTGGAAATGGAAAGTCCGGAAAACACGCAACTGCAGGTTTTCCCTAGTAATCAGGATCCTTCCATACCATTTCCGGACGAGAAATATTCGGAAACCTACCAGACCAGGAAAGGATCAAATGTTTTTTACATCCCTCTTTTCTCGGGGAACCTGGGTAACCGCTTACGATTTGACCCTGGAAAAAAAAGCGGGATGTACCGTCTGAAAAAATTTGAAATCAGAGAAGTGGATTCCTCCTCCCTCAAAGAACTCAAATATTGACTAACAGTTCAGTGACATAGTTGAATTCAGCCCCGGGACTGAAGAAAAATGAAGTAAAACGAGCATACTTTGTGCCGACAAAACCCCAAATCACACGCTAAACAACCATCACTCCTAAGATTAATTCCACAAGTGCGTGATATGGAAAAAGAGGACTGTGCTCGCCAAAGACAAAGGCCAGGAAAGCCGCCACCGCAAATCCGCAGACCAGCAGCCAGTGAAAAATGCGTGTTGGAATACCCCAGATCAGAACTTTGTTCTCAACTTTCGGTGATAAGGTGATAAGAATTCGCTTTCCAGTAGGAAAATAACGACCGCCATTGCAGCAACTTTAAAAGTCCGCTCCTGCGAACCCTCTAAAATCACATAATTTCTCTGCCCCCACCTGGTCACCGCAACACAGCGCAACAGAGCACAAAGATCCCCATCGGCTTCAAAGCTCCACTGAGTCGCCATCAAAAATGGCCTCCTCATAACCCAGCCAGCCGTCGTCAACCGGCTCATAATGTCTACCTGTATTGGGAGAGGGCAGGTGCTGACACCCTACTCCCCTGCCACTGTGGTGAACCGCGGATATCACGGTTCTGCCACAGCTTCAGGTGGCAGAATATTTTCCGAATCACTTTCCGCTCCACGATAAAGCTGATGATCTTCATCTCCGCCAAGCAATGGAGACAGATCAAGGGGTCCAATTCCCAGATTTTTTTGATGCAGTCTCTGCACAATGGAGGAGGGCTGCGCCTTTGTTTATGGGCGGCCACGTCAATCATCGTCAGTTCTGAGATTTCTTTTTCACTCTCTTACCTCCCTCCCGTTCTTCGACCTCCTTCTCAAGTTTACGCCGCTCACCCCGCATGCGGTTGGAGTACCAGCCATGATAACGAACCAGTTAATCGACCCGTTCCCATTCCGAACACGGAAGTTAAGCTCTTCTGCACCGATGGTACTGCATGGGCAACTGTGTGGGAGAGTAAGACGCTGCCGATTTTATAAAGAAAAAGCCCCATACAGAGTACTGTATGGGGCTTTTTTGCGTCATTACCTTTTACATAAAGAGCTGCTGGAAGGATTGAGGGGTGAGGTGAAAAGAATCGGTTCGCACTCTTTTATTTCACACCGCATAGAACACCGCTTTATGTTATACAAAGAAAGGCCCGTACAGGTGACTGTACGGGCCTTTCTGCATCTTTATCCTTCTCTCGGGGGCAAGCGCACACAACACCTATGCTATGCATCCTGATGCTTGAGGTTGGAAAACTTTGTCCTTACTCTTTTACCGCATACCGCTTTTTGTTTTTGTCTATTGCGGTAACTGATATTCCAGGACCTTTTCCGCCTCAATGCTTATCGGCTCATTTACCACAATCTTTCCGTCCTTTTTTATAAGCAACTGATGTGCTCCCTTAGGCACCAAAAGAGTGAACGGCATTTTATTTTTATACTTTTCTTTCGTGTTGAGGTTGTTATCACAAGTATCCAATTGAAAATCAATGCTGGATATACACTCCCCTTCTATTGTAACACAGATATCCTTCCTCTCACCAATGAAGGTGATTCCGCCAAACATATCATTAGCCAAAACTGCCTCGGAAAATATCAATAGAGCAACAACAAACATCCATGAAGCCAAAAAGTAGACTTTTTTGAATTTTCCCATAGAAAGACCTCCTATCACTATTTCAATTGCTGGCGCTTTACAGCTTACTTATTCATCTATGAAATGGGTACGTTAAAACATTCCATATTCGAGAGCCCAAAAGCAACCTCTCCACACCTTTATGCCAAGCTATTTTCGACAAAAAATGTGGTGAAAAATGTTATTAATCATCTTACTGCTCTATATTCTGCTCACTGATCACAGGTGGTTTCAAACTCTCTTCCACTGGACCCATATCCATTTCAAAAGGATCTTCTTGCTCCAGAAGGTCATCTCCGGCTCCGCTTTCTTCACCACGATCCGCCTGTGATATCAGTGAAGGGTCAATGGCATTCATTTCTTTTTCAACCCTTGCAATATTTCCTATCACCTTATCTGTAATTTCCACATTGGGATATTTGATCAGGATATCAACCAGCCTTCTTCTGGAGTCAATTAATAGTTTTTTCTTAGATTCCAGATCTGTTGTCTTGGTAAAACGAATAAAAAGATCTGCGGCCTTCCTCCGTTCAGCTCGTGCTGCCAAAAGCGATGCCTCTGAAATCTTTTTGTCGGCCTTCAATGCATATTCCGAATCAAGCATAGCCGTCAGGATTTCAATGGCCTCATCATAACTCCCTTTATCAATTAAGATAAGAGCATCATTCCACTGCTTCTGTAAGGCCTGAATCTTTTCAATTTTCTGGGTCTCTCGACTCACAGCTTCAGCCAGAGTCAAGTCATCCGTCTTCTGGCGGATAAGCACCAGCTTTTCACCGCTTAGAATATCCTCCTGCAGAGTTTCCAGTTTGAGCAGAGCATCCTGAAAACGCTCTTCCTCTGCCAACACATCCACTTCACCAAGAAACACTTCAAGCCATTTATCCGCCTCTGCCTGAGTAGAACTCTTAATAATATCTACATTAGAAGAAACAGGTGAATAGGGGTAATCAACAAGAAACTTATCAGCCTGCCAGACCAGTTTATAACCATCTCTTCCAGGCGTAAAACCAAGATAATTGCGCAATAAAGAAGAATACTCCTGAAGTTCCGGGCTACCGGCCTCACTTCTCTCCAAAATGGACAGTTGCAGAATCGCCCACCCCTCTATTTTCTCTAGATTTTTATAGTCATTTGAAATTTCAACATACTGATCTTCTGCCCTGTCATAGCTGCCAGACGCAGTATACAAATCAGCTAGAATCCTCCGCAGGGAGAGAATATCCGTTTGTTGATCGTCTGAAGCGGACATAAGATCAACGATTTCCTGATAAATTTTTGCTGCCTCTTCTTCCTGGTGCATAGCCATAAGGGCATTACCATAGGAAATTCTCGTATTCAGATGTACCCTGTCCAGCTGATATTCAGGTATCTGCTGCCAGACCTGTATAATCTCTTCAAACTCATTGTTTTTGGAATAACGTTCAACTAGAGTTTCAATCTGCGGCAAATCTGCCTTCTCCTGTCGCTGTTCCCAACCTGCCCCTTTATCTTCTCCACTCTTAAGCAATCGCCCACAACTACTTTCAAGAAAGGTAATATCTCGCTGCTCCAGTTGCAGTATCTCACGATTACTGATCAAATCAGCTGAAGACATAAAATCCTGCTGCAGAAGATCACCATGGATTTTATTATAACCACCTAAAACCTTTTGTAATTCCCGGAAGCAGCGAACCATTTCTTCAGAGGCTTCCTCGTCCAGATCCAAAACCACAGCCTGACTATCCAACTCCTTCCATCTCTCTAGTTTCCTGCCATACTCAAAAATGCGGTCATTTACATATTCCATGTCGGGCAATGCAACCCCTTCATCAGAAAAATCAGAATAGTTTTGTTTCTGGTCTGTTATCTGCTCTTGGCCGGAAGCAAAAGGGAGGGGTTGAACAATTTGTTTAGGAACAAGGCTTTCTGTAGTTTCAAGACCCTGACTTTCAGAAGAAATCATCTCATCAGAAGAAACAACTCTTTTTTTCTCGTAAAGGCAGCCCGATAAAAGGAGGGTGCTACAAAGGATTGCTGTTGTAGTGGCGTATCGAATATTCATAATTTATTGTCTGGTAGATGAAATATCAAAAGAGTGGTGTAAAAGACAATATCGGCGGGAAAAGGCGAAATCTTTATTTTGAAACAGCCATTTCACTTTCCCAAAGACACGTAAGAAAGAGTAGCAGACCGCCCTCTTTTCAGTTTATAAGTATTTTATATCACAGAGGAGTGTATATTACAAATCACTTTCCAAAAGATGATCCTCCCCTCCCCAAAATGGTGCATAAAGCCTTTCCGGTTTGAACCTGCCACTCTCATACAAGTTCCCGAAAGTCAGAATGGATGGATGCAATCTGTTTGTATGATCCACTTCTTCAACCGGTAGGACAATACGGCCTCCTGAATCTTTATCCACAGCAAGATTGATCTGACCCAATTCGTCATGGAGCAGGGTTAGCCCGTAAAAAGAGATATCCACAGGATCAAGACGTTGAGCATAGCCCTTTTCTCGCAATATGGTATTAACCAGTTCCGTCCAAGCCGGAAGGGCTCCGCTTGAACCTGTTATTTTGGTAGCCTTCCGGCGCATCGGCTTATTATCATCAAAACCGACATATACTCCGACGCTGTAGCCTCCATCTATAACCATACCTGTACCGCCCTTTGACGGACCGGGTAAATAGCCAAAAAAAGAGGCGTTGGTATAACTGTTGGCAGTACCTGTTTTCCCAAGGAGGGGAATTACCAGACCCAAGGCAGCCAGAGTATCTTCGTCTTCACTCTTTTCCAAAGGAAATCGTGCATGACTCTGGGCAAACCTCCCCGTGCCAAATTTTACTATATTTTCAAGGACATGTCCAATCTCAACTCGAATTTCAGGAGCCACCAGCATCTTGTTTCTCAGATTTGTCTGATAGACCACTTCTCCATCATCTGTTTCAATACGATCCAGAATAGTCATCAGATCCCGGTTATCGTTCCCCTCTTCTCCGGCAAGAAACACCTCTCCGGTGACCAGCCCTTCATACATGCGGACAGCTTCCAGGAGGGTCACCACATTGGATCCAAGCGGGAAGGAGAGAACAGGATCAAGTCGACTGGAAATACCAAGTTCATGCCCAAAGTCGACAAGATAACGCAGACCAACCAAAAGCCTGAAATCTTTCACCCCGGCGAGAACCTCAATACTGTAAGGCGGAAGGGTCAGCAAGCGTTGGAACTCCCTCTCCACCTGCTTCTCAACAAGTGCCAATGCCGCTGAACTCATCATGGAATCCAGCGACACATCTTCCCAGAATTTCTGCTGTCCTTCAGAATTCAAAGATGCCAGATGGGCCGCCAGCCAATCTGAATCCACCAGTTCCAGACCACCTGTCTGCAGACCCTCCCCCACAAAACTAAATTGCTCCTGTTCCCGGTCAAAATAGAGTGTAGCCTGCAACGGAGGCAGAGGGCGGTCAAAGGGGTCCCATTCTTCTGCCATCTTTAGTATATATTGTCGGAAGTCCCACAGCTGCTGTTGTCGCTGAACAAGAGAGAGATAATTGATCTCCAGCAGTCTCTTGCGAAGAGCTAATTCTTTCTTTTCATACTCTTTTAGTTTTCCATTTCCCAAAGCATTATCAATTTTTTGTTGATAATGATCAAAGTTCAAGCCATAATGAAGATTCTTTAGAACAGCATACTCATCTATCAGATTTTCAAAAACAAAATCAGTCTCAAGATTTTTTACAGCCAGGGTAAAAGCAGCCTCCTGCAAAACAGATCGATTGAGAACAATACCATATCTATCTCTAATTCGTGTCCTGTATAGGTTGTAAGGTTCTATTTCAGTACCATGAACCCTTGGCAACAATCCCATTTGTCCTGCTACTGCTTTAAAATCATCATCAGATAGCTGGTCACAAAGATGGGCGAGCAACCATACAGACGCCAGGTTTTCAGAATGGACTCCGGCCCAACTCATGGAGACCTGGCTGTGGGGACTTACATGATCGGGCCTGGGGAAATAGGGCTGCCCCTGAAAAACAAAGACCTCGCGACTGTTGTTGAGCAGGTCGGTTGTATTCCAACCAAGCTGGAGCGCTGCAGTAAAGACAAAGGGTTTAAAGGCAGACCCCATGGTTCTGCGGGCAGCAACAGCCCTGTTGAAAAATCTATTTTCCACCCCTCCTGCCATGGCCTTGATCATTCCATTTTGCATGACCAAAGCACCGCCCTGAAGTTTCGGAAATCGTTCCAGATCAAGAAAAACCGTTCCCTCTTCATCGATATCTCGAACACTGACCCAGACGCGGTCATTCACCTGCAATTGCTCAAGGAGCAGGGGAAGGTCCGATGACGCCATCTCATCCCATTTGGTTTTTTTCCATTTGACTAATGCCGTAACCAGACGGCTGAGTCCTGCAGCGTCTATTATACCTGTTCCCAAATCCCCGCCAAAATCTACAGCGATCTTTAATCCATCTGTCCCTTGTCCGGCATCCAGTTCTATTTCAGTGATGTCTGCAAAGAGAAAGGCCGTTTTTTTGACCACCCGATCGCCATAGTAATTAATATCTGCCAGTTCCTTCTGGACTTCATCATGCTCATAGCCGCGTAACCGGACATCAAGCCTTGAGAGCTCACGGCGAAGAGAATAAAGGGTATTTTCCTGCAACCCCTTATCAACACTGGTGATCACGCGCAACCCAGCTGTGGCCAAGCTTCCGATTCCATGCTCTTCCAGGGCATCCTGCACCTCTTCACTCCCCACAGCATCTTTCACCATCTCCATGACATAGTCGAGAGGATAGCCCACCTGCCCTTCTTCAAAGAGAACATCGCTCTGAATGGCTTGTTTATACAGTGCTGCAGAAAGCATACCTTGTTGTTTCATCTGCCGCAGAACATACCCCACTCTCACCTTAATTCTCTGTCGAACCTTCTCCTTGTCAGCCTCAGTTTTTCGGTTAAAAGGATTATAGTAATTGGGACGCTTGACACTTCCGGCAATAAAAGCACATTCGAGAAGCGATAGATCTTCAACCTTTTTATCAAAATAGTACCGAGCAGCAATACCAAGTCCATGTCCGTTACCGCGAACAAAAAACTGGTTGGCATAGAATTCAAAAATCTGCTCTTTACTGTAATGGTATTCAAGACGGAGGGCATAAAGCAATTCTTTCAGCTTTGCCTCATAGGAACGACCGGACCGTTTAAACAGATTTTTAGCAGTTTGCTGGGTGAGTGTACTCCCTCCCTGAACCACCCTGCCAGCCTCATAGTTTTTTATAACGGCCCGACCGATAGAGACGGCATCAAAGCCGTAATGTTCGAAAAAACGATTATCTTCGGAAGCAATAAGGGCATTAACAAAATTTGAGGGGACCTGATCCCAAGTCACATATTGCCTGTGAGCCTCATCAAAAAACACCCCCAGGCGGCTCTTCCCATCACTGTAGAAGACAGGACTCTCTCTCCCCAAAATACTTTGGATATTTTCAGTGGAAATTTCTTCCCCCGGATGCAGGACAACCAGCCAGTGAAGGAGTCCCCAACATGCGAGAATCAGCAAAAAGAGAAGGGAGAAAAAAAATAAGATTATCTTCTTAAACATAGAGATAAGACACAGAATCAAGAAAAATCAGATCAAAAATGACTTTCACCATCAAGAATGCTAAAATGAAGCCTTAACCGGGCTCAACAGTGGTATTTTTGTTGCAATTTGCATTCGCTTCGAGTTTAAGTAATTAAATTTTTCAAGAGTGTACTGTTTTCGACAGGATATCTCAACAGGCTTTTAGAGCCTGAGTTGTTTTCTGTAACTCATTACTACAACCTGCTCAAGTTTTTTCAAATTCGGTATTTTATGCCCCGATTTTCCTTATATTGTGCCAAAACATTCTGTCTCTTTGCAACGACCTTACTTTTATCCTCTTGCGGAAACAAGACGTTTGCTCCCCTTTACCCACTTCCTGCAAGTGAAATCGCCTCCCCTGTCAGCGCTCTTTCCACCGATCAGGAATTGCTCCTGGTGGAAGCCGAATCTGAACAGTCTCTGACAGAAGAACTAGAGGCCCTGAGCCACACCGGAGCCTGGGAGCAGAAAAACAATCCTTCTTCCTCTGAAAAAATCGAAGAGACCACCTACGATTTCCCCATTGTCATTAATAAACAGGTACAGGTCTATCTGGATCTCTTTCAAAACCGACAGAAAAAGCACTTTTCTCTTTGGCTTTCTCGTTCCGGCAAATATCTCCCTCTGTTTAAAAAAGAACTGCGTGATGCCGGACTCCCTGAAGATCTTGCCTATCTGGCTATGATTGAGAGCGGATTCAATCAACGTGCCTATTCCCGTGCCAAGGCAGTGGGACTCTGGCAATTCATTAAAGGAACGGGAAAACAATACAACCTGAAAATTGACAACTATGTTGACGAACGGCGACATGCAGAGAAATCAACAAAGGCAGCCATTGCTTTTCTCTCCGACCTCTATGCCGATTTCGGTGACTGGTACCTGGCAGTAGCTGCCTATAATGCAGGACCCGGGAAAATCAGACGCGGCATGAAGCGGTACAAGAGTCAAGATTTTTGGAGCCTGGCCCAGCATCGATACCTGAAGATGGAGACCAAACGCTACGTACCCAAATTGATCGCTGCTATTCTCATTGCCAAAAATCCGGAAAAATACGGATTCACCAATATCAAGTACGAATCTCCTCTGGAGTATGAAACCCTGCGTGTTGGTCCGGGACTGAGCCTGGAGGCCGTTGCATTACTCTGTAACGCAAACGACAAAGAGATAAAACGGCTTAACCAGGAACTGAAAACCGGCAAAACCCCCCTGAACAAAAGCCACTATGACGTTCAAATTCCTTTGGGAACGAAAGAATTGGCAGAGTCCCATCTCCCCCGTCTGCACAGTGTGGTCAGCACAGGATATAAGACACACGTCATTGGCAAAACAGATACCCTCTCTAAAATCTGTAAACGCTATAATATCAACAAAACAACCTTGCTCAAAATCAACAATTTGCGCAGCAAAACTCTCATTGCCGGCAAGCACCTTCGTATCCCATATAACTCCATTCACTATCGATTGCTTGCAGAAGGACAACAAGACAGCCTGATAACAAGCGACCTTGTTCTTCATAAGATTCGTCAAGGAGAGACAATTTCCAAGATTGCTAAAAAATACAATGTTCCGGCAAGCCTTATAGTCAGCTGGAACGGTTTAAAAAGCGTACACAAAATCAGGGCAGGTCAACAGTTAGCCCTTTACATTGAAGACGCTGACGTTGCCAAAAAACAGAAGAAACAGGCGCCAAGCTCCGTTGCTGTTTCAACTCCCGATTCCAGTTCTTCACTGATCATCCTTGCCGAGCAGAAAAAATTTAAGCTGGCTAAACGTGTCCCGGCAAAGTCCCAGATCAGCTGGTATAAGGTACGACGAGGTGATTCACTGTGGGCCATAGCCAGGAAATTCAACCTCTCTCCTGAACAGCTCAAATCATGGAACAATCTCAAGTCCAATCGTATCCACCCAGGCATTAAACTCAAGATCAGAAATGTCTAAACGCCTAGGCCGAACGAACATGTTCATTCACGCCTCTTATTTCACTACGAAAAGCTCACTGGTCTCTTATTATACTGTCACACTCAACTCTCGTCAGCCAATACGTAGTTGAGATTCAGACCTTATTTCTAATTATTTTTCAATTTTCATTTGAGTCATGCATAACAACTCCTTTCCATCATCTGATTACCCCGCAGATGTCCATATTATAACCCACGAAGAAAAAACCGTTCTCCTCATCGGCACAGCCCACATCTCTCAAGAATCTGTGGATCTGGTGGAAACAGTCATAAAACAGGAGACACCGGACTGTGTCTGTATAGAACTTGACGAAAAACGATATCAGGCCCTGACCCAGAAAAAAAAATGGCAGGACCTTGATCTCAAGCAGATCATCAAAAACAAACAGCTTTCAACACTGATGATCAATCTCCTCATGGCCTCCTATCAAAAGAAGCTGGGCAACCAGCTTGGTGTCCAGCCCGGAGCTGAATTACTGAGCGCTGCCAACATGGCAAATAGCAATGACATCCCCATTGCCCTCTGTGACCGTGATGTCCGTATTACCTTACGTCGTGCCTGGAAATCGACATCCTTTTTCAAAAAAGGCTATCTGCTTGCCACCCTCTTCGCCAGCCTCTTTGACTCTACTGAACTCAGTGAAGAAAAACTTTCTGAACTGAAACAGAAAGATGTCCTCTCCGAACTGATGAGTGAGATGGGGGACGCATTACCTGATGTCAAGAAAGTGATCATCGATGAGCGCGATATGTATCTTTCAGAAAAGATAAAGGCAGCGCAAGGGAAGCGCCTGGTAGCCGTGGTAGGAGCAGGCCATGTTGAGGGCATCAAAACCCTTTTTCATGAAGACCACAGCACACAGCTTGATAGCATCTCCACCATTCCTCCAATTTCGCGGGCATGGAAGATTGCCGGCTGGTCCATCCCCATCCTCATTATCGGCTCCCTGCTCACCATTGGTGTGCAAAAAGGAGCCACTGTCATGGGAGCAAACCTCCTCTACTGGATATTGGCAAATGGAATTCCCTGTGCCCTTGGAGGCTTATTTGCCTATGGACATCCTCTGACCGTAGTAGGTGCCTTTGCCGCTGCACCCATAACCAGTCTTACACCTGTTATCGGTGCAGGGTATGTGGCAGCATTTATCCAGGTCATGAATTCCCCGCCTGTTGTTAAAGAATTCGAAAGCGTTGGCGATGATATGGGGACAGTAAAAGGATGGTGGAAGAACAAACTCCTTCGTCTCTTCCTTGTCTTCCTTTTTACCGGCCTCGGGTCCTCCATAGGAACCTATGTCGGAGGTTATGAAATCATTAAAAATCTAATAGGTTGACCAGAGGTCTCTAAAGCAAACATGGTAAAATCAGAAGAAAAAATAGAAGCTCCCAAGTTGAACTCTAAACAAAAAAAATTTCTCAAGGGATTAGGGCACTCTCTCACTCCTGTCGTTTCTGTGGGGAAAGAAGGGCTTGGAGATAAAATCCTGAAAGCAACGACTCTTGAACTGAGCCGCCATGAACTTATCAAAATAAAGGTTGGTAAAAGCAGCCCGGCTTCTCGTCAGGAAACTGCTGAAATACTATCAACAGGTACCGGAAGCAGCCTTATACAGATCATCGGCAAAACCATTCTGCTCTACAAAAAAAACCAGCAGATGGACAAGGAAAAACGCATTCGTCTTCCTTGATTTTTTTTAGAAAACCCTTCTCTCCTTCAATAATCCTGCAAAAGGAGAGCAGGCTCAACATATAAAAGAATTAAGGGTACCTTGAGCTCTAAGAGGTCTTTCATGCGCTTTTTTTCGATTCTTGCAGCATTTCTAGCGATTTCCCTTTCTCTCCTTTTCATAAACCGCCAGACCATCGCAGAAAAACTCCTTACCAATAGAATTGAAGCAATCGGTTGTCAAAAAGTTCAACTTACAGTCAGCGAAGTAAGCAGCAGCAAGCTGACTGTGACCTCCCTGGCTGCCACATTTCAAAAAAATAGCGCCGTACAGCATATCCAACTGGAAAATGTTGTACTCAATTTTAGCCCAGCTAAACTGCTCATTGGAAAAATCACCGGAATGAGCATAGATGTCTTACAGATCGATCTTAAAAAACAAGAAAAAAAATCCAGAAAGATCTTTTCATACCAGACTATTCAAGATCTGTTCGACACCAACCCGCTTCCTCCCTACCTCCCCGAAAACATTTTCATCCATAGCCTGATTTTATCAGGTCCAGGGGCGGCACCCCTGACAGGAGAATCTCTACAGCTTGAGACTCAAATCCTTGACTCAGGTCTCTCGGTGAAGCTTCTTTTGCCGACGAAGAAGATCAATATAGATGCCGTACTGACGCGTCTGACCAACAACGCAACTCACTTGCAAGTGGACGGACACCAAGCTGCAGCACCATTATTTCATCTGAGCCTGCAGCAAAAGCATGCTGAAACCACAGGAAAATTCACAATCCTTCTCGACACACTAAACATGCTCCCGCCCCTTCTTCCTGTTTCCCTACCGGATGTTTCAGGAAAACTAGAACTCCAATTTTCTGTTCGCAACACCCCGACAAAGCCCCTGCTCATGGAACTGTTAATAGACGGTCAAGATCTTATCCTGCCTGGCTTGACTATTGACTCTCTTACGGGAAAGCTCTCCATTCATTCAGACGACTTTAAGACACTGACTTTTCATCGGGGCTCACACATCTATGTATGCGATATACAAAGCCCTGCTGCCAACCTGAAGAAACTCTACTTTCAGATTTCAGGCACCCTTGCCAGAGAAAAAAAAGAGCTGGCACTCTCTCTTGGTCATGATTCCCGACTGCTCCTTGAAGAGCTCACCACAAAGACCCTTCGTGTTGAATATGCTGAAATTACTCCTGACCTGAATATCAGCCATAGTCCGCAGGGAATGACTTTTGTCATGCACCCGAAATTCACAGCAGCAATAAAAAAATTACATGCCAATGAACTAAACGTTTCAGAGCTGCATATTTCTCCAGAAGAAACGATAGCCTTCTCCCTGCGAAATCAACCGACTGCAAGCTGGAACATTGGAGCCGGTACTATCATGGTGGATATCAATACACTCCAGCTTCAGGATCTGCGTGTTCATCCAACACGTCTTACCCTGGAAATACTTGATCCAAAGACCACTCTTTCCCCCTTACCGTTTCATGGTCTTATCCACAACAGAGCCGTGTCAGTACGCTGGAAGAACAAAAGTGTTTCCTTAAAAGACATTGAACTCGATCTTGCAGCAGACCAGCGCAATATGCAACTCAACATAGCCTTCTCCCATGCAACGATTCCCGGACGCATAGAAGGAACTGCAACACACGATTTACAAATAAATACAGGCAAGGCCCAGTTTTCCACAGTTCATGCCCTTGATCTGCAAGTGAAACATGCGGAACAAAATCAGTTAATAACCGGATTACACCTGCCATTTTCCATAAACAGCGGCCTGGTGGACTCAACTGTCACCATGCAGTGGGTTATGGGAGAACCACTCGTAGTCACTTCCAGTTTTCAATTATCTGACGGCATGGGTGAATATAAAAACATCAGCTTAAGCGGTGTTCAAATCCAACAGGATTTACAGCTCCTTCCCCAGCTCCGTACACTTGTTCCTGGAACTATTTTAATCGATGCAATAACCACCGGATTCAACGTTAAAAATATTGCTGTCAGCAATCAATTAACTCCAACCTCAGACAGTTCCCTTCCTATAGTTCTTGTGGACTCAATAGATGCAGAATTACTGGGAGGAAGGGTAAGCAGCAAAAATATCAATTATAATCCATCCCATCCAGAAACGGATTTTATTGTTCAGGTGGATGGAGTAAAATTAGAAGATATTATCAACCTCAACAAGATGGAAGACCTCTCAGTCACCGGCATCCTGGATGGGAATATTTCAATTCACACCAAGGGTCCAAAAATATATGCAGCAAAGGGTAAACTGCAGAGCAGAGCACCAGGGGGCGTTATCAAATACCAGCCGATAGGTGGTAACAATGCACTCCAGCAGCTTCCACAATATGCCATCCATGCCCTGGAAGAATTTCATTATAATACACTCAGTGCCACCCCTCTCTACGAGCATGACGGCACTCTTACCATCAAAATCCACACAGAGGGACGAAGCCCTAAGGTCAACACCAATCGTCCCATTCATCTGAACCTGAACACCTCGCAAAATCTTCTTTCTCTTCTTCAAAGTCTCAGCTATACTAGGAACCTGACAGATGACTTAGAAAAACGACTAAAAACATATCAACTCAAAAACTGATCAGCAGATTCATTCATAGTCGCAGGCAATGCAAAGCCACCTCCTGTGGCTCATCAGCCAGTAACTTTCATCGAGAAAATCCCATGTCAACATCCCGCATTCCCCTTCTCCTTTGTCTGGTTCTCCTCATGAGCTGTTCACCCACTGTCCAGGTGGCAGCGCCTGAGAAACCTATTACTATCAACCTCAACGTCAAAATTGAACATGAGATAAAAGTTCAGGTGGAAAAAGAACTCGATACCGTCCTCAATCAAGACAGCGGATTATTTTAGTTAGGAGAAAAATATGAAAAAAACAATCACAGCATTACTCTTCGGCCTCATGCTTATCTGCCAACCAGTGTATGGCCTTGAACTTGGAGACGCAAAGTCCCAGGGATTAGTAGGAGAAACTGCCACGGGTTACCTGGCACCGGTGAATACCGCTGATCAAGCGGTGAAGAACCTGGTCAATTCAATAAACAGTCAACGAAAGCAATATTACCAAAACATTGCCCAAAAAAACAAAACCCCCTTACAAACTGTGGAACAACTCGCTGGAAAAAAGGCCATAGAAAAGACTCCTGCGGGGCAATTCGTGGATAACGGTACAGGATGGCATAAAAA
>JAQYVF010000194.1 GCA_030145625.1 Desulfocapsa sp.
CAGACACGGCACCTCGATAAGACCAGCACTTATCGCAGCCTTATACCGGAGATGACCGTCGATGATAGTGCCGTCATCCTTGATCAGCAGCGGAACCCGAAAACCAAATTCCTTAATGGCAGCGACAACCTTTGGTATTGCATGGTCATTCTTACGCGGATTGTTTCCGTATGGGACAAGGTCTTCCAGTTTTCGTGATTTTATTTGCACAGTGTTTCCTGATCTTTCTTGTGTAAAATGAGGGCCGCCCTGATTAGGAGCAGCCCTCCCCTTAATAACCGCCTGCACCATGCAGACTTGCCCGTCCGGGGTGGGCCATTCCCATACAATTATCCAGGAGGCTCAGCAGGTGGGTACTCTTCCAGCTGGTATCCGTAATGGTCAATTTTTTTTGCCACCGCTTGTGCGGATATATCTGCAACGCCACGGCTGATGTAGCCGCCAAACATCTCTTTTGCCTCAATAACTGCGGCGGCAGCCGCGATTCTCTCTTCATCATTCATTGTGGACGTTGCAGCCTTGAGGCGTTCCATTTCGTAACGGGTGAATACCGCCATCCCTTTTGCCGACATCTCGTCCCATACGTGGTTTTTCTCGTTCACCAGGTATATGGTTTTCCCGGTGGTAAGCTCAACCTCGGTGACCTCCCCCATTCCATCTACCCTTTGTAACCCTTCTTCCCCCTCCCCCCCATTTAGCTTACGCGCAGGAGGAAAAGGACGGTCCTGGACAGGGACTTGCTGTGATGCTGAAGACGGGAGTTTTGGCGGAAGGCCTGCCTCGATCCATTCTTTCAGGTCTCCTCCCTGCTGATAGTATTCTCCAGCGTCCTTGCCGGATGGCGTCGGCCAGAATTTTGCGGTTGGGAACTCGTTTTTCCAGGCTTGCAGCGCATCGACGGCCTGCTGCTCTGCATCAAGGGCAACAAGGATCACCGGAAGCCCGGCAAGGTAGGTATGCATGACCTGGTCTATCCCAGCCGCAACGGTGCCGATTGCAACGACAACCACATCATGATGGGCTGCGGCAATGGCAAAACCATCAAGTTCTGCCTCTACAATGACTGCTCCCCTGGGCCGGTCGTGCATTGCTGGGATGGCCAGGGGAAGGTTGCCTGAGCCTTTTATCCAGCAGTATTTCAGGTCCTGGATAAATTTTGCCCTTGATTCTGGTGTCCGGCGGATCCTGATGCGGTGCAGACTGTTTTTCTTCATGATCGGGATGAGCAGATCCCCAGGGACCCACAGCTTGTCTTTGCCGTCGTCGATGGGGAGGCAGATGTCCTTTTTGGGGACCCGGTACTGATGATTGAGCCAACCGAGCCGAAAACGGGAAACAGCAGCGCTGTCAATACCCCTGGAGGCCAGGTAATCCATCTGCTCCTGGTTTGCCAGCAGGGTGGAGTTGGCCTTTTCTGCAAGCGCGGTGAAGTAGGCAACCCATTCTGCAGGCGGGAAACTCGGGTTTATCGTTGGGAGCTGCGCTATTTTTTCACGGCCAGCTGGGGTTGATGAATATGGCAGGGCCGTTTTCTTCTTCCTGCGGAACTGTTTTTTGGGAGCCGAGTTGATTGTGTTGCCGTGACGGCATGTTTCTGCAACCGCACATGTTGTGTTCATGCGGCACTCTTTGTTTGCCTTGTCATGAGCATCTGGACAGGAGAGTCCTTCTTTTTTGGTCAGCCAGGTGAGGATATCGCCACGGAAAGAGCAGGCGTAGCACTTGAAACCGCCGTCGAGGCGTATCTGGAACTTGTCTGATTTCGCGGATCCACCACACTCCGGGCATGGACCGACAAAGCGTTTTCCGCTTTTGCGGAGGCCGTGTTGATCGATGATTGACATCACAACATTTTCAGTGCTCATATCGACCTCTTTTTTCCGTCATCCTGCCGTCCTGTTTCCGTCCTGTTTCTATCCTGTCTGTATCTATATAAAAACAAAGGAAAAATACACATAACAGGATAGCAGGATAGAAAATGCTACGTGCGGGGAAAGTTGGAACCATCTTTTTTTTCTTGATGAAAATATATAGCCGTTGTGCATATGCGTGTGCGTAAGGAATTCCGTCCTGCTGTCCTGATTTTGAAAAATATCCTGATATATCAAAAAGTTGTATCCAGGACGGTTGCAGGACGGGCGCAGGATGGCAGGATAGGATAGGAAGAATCATGCGGATTTTCCCATTTCTTCGTTGTTGTAGAGGAGTTCTCTGTTCACCTGGAAGTTGTACACTCGCAGTATTCCGCCCTTTTTTTCGAGCTTGTATCCACGGTCACGCATCTCTTTGGCTATGGAGTTTTTATGTGGTGCCCGGTTGTCCCGCTTGTCGATATTTTCTTTCCACCAGTTTTCGAACAACTCGTAAAACTGCGTAAATTTCATTTCCATGGTCTCGTTTTCCGGGTGATGCTCCATCATCTCCTTGAGGAACTGCCCCAGGTAGTCCTCATTTTTTGCAAACTGGTCGCGGCTCTTTATGACGCAATCAGGAATTTGGAGGCCGTGCTCCTGCCATTCAAGGCAACCTTCAACAAGCCATTTCAGGACACCTTCCCTGTTTTCAGGCCTGCGGAAATTCGTTTTGAGGTCCTTGTCTTTCTCTTTAAACCTGCCCTTCAGTGCCGGGTATTTTTCCTCTTCTTCCTCTATGTCGTCGACAAAGCGAAACGGCAGCTCGATAATCACCAGCCGCTGGGTAAGAGAAAATTCCTTTGTCAGTCCGTATGGAAGATTGTTCGTTTGTAAGAACAGGGAATGAGTAAACTTCCCGTTCTTCTCTGATCCGTAATTCTGGCGATAGTTGAATTTTTCATCTCCAGTGATGTGCTTGATACGGCCTGCGTCGATTTTCTGGCCTTTGTTCGTCTCTGCGCCGACGACGATCCGCTTTCCGAGAAGGGCAAACATGTGTTCCGATGTCGCTGATGGGGGAGGCTCATACTTTTGCTCAAGGAACAGAGCCCTGTTCGCCTCGTGATAATATGGGCCCATGATATCGGCAATAGTGCTGAAAATGACGCCCTTGCCGTTGCGGCCCGGGCCGATGAATATAAAAATAAACTCTTCGTTTGTATTCCCGGTGATCGAATAACCGAAAAGTCTCTTCAGGAACGCTGGGAGCTCTTCTGTGCCAGGTCGATCCGGGTCAA
This sequence comes from Desulfocapsa sp., assembly GCA_030145625.1. Classification (GTDB taxonomy): domain Bacteria; phylum Desulfobacterota; class Desulfobulbia; order Desulfobulbales; family Desulfocapsaceae; genus Desulfocapsa. Next base: position 3,152 of record JAQYVF010000194.1, read on the forward strand.
TGCCTATCTCGTTGAAAAAATCAGTGAGAAAGGTGTAATCTGCTGATGGGTTGTAATTGACGTCTATTTTTTTGGTTAGATAATCATCGTGATGGCCATCGATCAGCACGCCGCGCTTGAGATCGAGCACTCCGTTGTTGCACGGGAGCAGCCATGGTTTCTGATCAAGTTCTTCAGTAACTGTGGCAATTGCCCGGTCAAGACGTGGTGCAAGGTAAAGCGCGGTTGAAATTTTGTTTTTTGCACGGAGCGAATAGGCCCTCTTTTCGTAAGCTTTTTTTGTTTCAACCATCCACGGTGGTACTTTTAACGGTTTTTTTACGAGTTTTTCTATCCGTTTTTTTGCTTCCTCATCATCATATTTCTCTTTTATCTCGGCTAGTTCATCTTCACGTTCTTCCTCTAGCTCTTCAATAACCTTGGCAATTTTACTAAAAATGTCCTCTGCATAATATTCATATGCCTGAGCCACTCGATCTGCGAGATCAAAACAGGTGTCGTGTTCATCATAGGACCATACGTGATCGTCCCACAGATACCACTCGCCTTTTTTGTCAGGCGTGGTTACGTACAGCAGCTCGTTTTTCACAAGAGAGGCAAAAAGTAGGCCGTCGCCACGCTCGTTTGCCGTAAAGCATGCTCGTATAAATTCAAGATCTGTTGCTGCGGCAGGAGGTACCACCTGCTCTCCAAAAATCTCTTTCTCTCTGGCAGCAACCTGCTCTGCAATATTTTGGCTTTGGTTTGTCATATAAATGTTTTTGATAATATTGAGCTTTTGCGGTCAGATATCCCGTGAGCTTGCATTTTCCAATTTTCCAATCAAACCATCAATTTTTATAGCCGGACATACGGAGGTGG
>JAQYVF010000217.1 GCA_030145625.1 Desulfocapsa sp.
CCTTAGAGAGATTTGTCGTTAACATATCCACGGTATCATCCAATGCCGACTGAGCGGCATGCCAATCTGCAAGGCGGGACTTTGTTGGGTCATCCTTGTATGATTTGGTTGTATTGATAACTGCATTATGCAACACCTTTAGCTTCACCTGGTCCTGGGCAGAAACCTGCTCAATAAGTTCAGAAATATCCACGTTCAGGCCCTACCCTCCTTAATCTCAACAAATGTGCGTCCGTCACCATCCAGGACAGCATCCAGGCCAGTGAATTGCTGCCAACGAGTGATGATGACATCACAGAATTTCTGATCCAGTTCCATCGTCCGGCAATGACGGTTTGTTTTCTCACAGGCAATAAGGGTGGATCCGGATCCCCCGAAAGAATCCAGCACGATTTGTCCTGGTTTCGAGCTGTTTTTGATAAAGCGTTCCACCAGGGCCACCGGCTTCATTGTGGGATGTTCTTTGTTGACCAGGGGCTTGTCTTCTGTGACAACAGTGGTGAGATGGGCCTGGAGATGCATATTGTCGCCGGTTACCACCAGCACATCGTCTCCATGCTGAATATGGTATTCCGTATCTGTAACTTTGGTGACCAGGGGAGAATCAAACTCCTGGATAGTCCGTTTTTTCCTTCCCCCGTAGTAACGGTGAGATTCTCCAAGTTTCCATCCGTACAGGATCGGCTCATGCATCCACTGGTAATCTGACCTGGAGAGGGTGAATTGATTTTTCCGCCAGATAAGACAGGCAGATAAATGAAAATTTGCAGAGAGAAAAGCCGCCCGGAACGAAACACCTATGTTGCCGCTATCGGCATGGGCGACATAAACACCGCCACCAGGCAAGAGTACGCTGGCCATGGCGTGAAAGGCAGAGGAGAGGAAAATGTCAAACTCGGCAGCGGACATTTTATCGTTTTTTATCTTTCCGGCAGCGCCGGAGTAATCAACATTGTACGGTGGATCTGTGAAAACCATACTGGCCATGTCCCCACCCATAAGTATCGCAACATCAGATACAGAGGTGGAATCGGCGCAAAGCAAGACGTGGTTTCCGAGAATCCAGCGGTCACCAAGTATTGTTGTCGGCGTTTTCGGTGCTGCCGGAACAGCATCCTGATCCTTTTCAGGGGCAGGGTCACCCAGGAGATCATCCAGCTCATACTCATCATAGCCGATGACAGACAGGTCAAAACCCGACTCACCCAGGGCCGCAAGCTCCAGCTGCAGGAGGCCGGTATCCCATTTTGCCAACTCGGCAATCTTGTTCACCGAGATCCGGAAGGCCTGGATCTGCGCCTCACTCATGCCATCGGCCAACAGACACGGCACCTCGATAAGACCAGCACTTATCGCAGCCTTATACCGGAGATGACCGTCGATGATAGTGCCGTCACCCTTGATCAGCAGAGGAACCCGAAAACCAAACTCCTTAATGGCAGCGACAACCTTTGGTATTGCATGGTCATTCTTACGCGGATTGTTTTCGTATGGGACCAGATCGTCTAATTTGCGTATTTCTATTTGCACCGTGTGTCCTTCTCTTTCTTTTGTAACCAATGGCTGCCCTGATTAGGAGCATCCCTCCCCTCAATAACCGCCAGCACCATGCAGACTTGCCAGCCTCATACCCGTGATGCTCTATTTTTTTGCCACCGCTTGTGCGGACATATCTGCAACGCCACGGCTGATGTACCCGCCGAACATCTCTTTTGCCTCAATAACTGCGGCGGCAGCCGCGACTCTCTCTTCATCATTCATCGTGGACGTTGCCTCCTTGAGGCGCTCCATTTCGTAACGGGTGAATATTGCCATCCCTTTTGCCGACATCTCGTCCCAGACGTGGTTTTTCTCGTTCACCAGGTATATGATTTTCCCGGTGGTAAGCTCAACTTCGGTGACCTCCCCCCTTTCGTCTTCCCCTTGTAATCCTTCTTCCCCCTCCCCCCCGTTTAGCTTACGCGCAGGTGGTAAAGGACCGTCCTGATCAGGGGCCGATGGTGATGCTGCAGACGGTAATTTAGGGGGCAGACCTGCTTCGATCCATTCTTTCAGGTCTCCGCCCTGCTGATAGTATTCTCCAGCGTCCTTTCCTGATGGTGTCGGCCAGAATTTAACGGTTGAGAATGCGTTCTTCCAGGCGGACATTAAATTCAAAGCCTTCTGTTCCGCATCAAGAGCAACAAGGATCACCGGTAGTGCCGCAAGGTAGGCGTGCATTACCGGGTCTATCCCGCCATCGAGTGTACCGAGAGCGACGACGACCACGTCTGGATGAGCTGCGGCAATAGCAAAACCATCAAGTTCTGCCTCGACAATGACTACTCCCCTGGGCCTGTCGTGCATGGACGGGATTGCCAGGGGAAGGTTCCCTGATCCTTTTATCCAGCAGTATTTGAGATCCTGGAGGAATTTTGCCCTTGATACAGGTGTCCTGCGGATCCTGATCCGGTGGATGCTGCTTTTCTTCATTATCGGGATGAGCAGATCCCCAGGGACCCACAGTTTTTCCTTGCCGTCGTCTATGGGAAGATCGATTGCCTTTTTGGGGACCTGGTACTGATGATTGAGCCAGCCGAGGCCGAAACGCGACACAGCGGCCTGGTCAATACCTCGTGATGCCAGGTAGTCAAGCTGCTCCTGGTTGGATAGCAGGGTGGAGTTTGCCTTTTCGATGATGGTTGAAAA
>JAQYVF010000071.1 GCA_030145625.1 Desulfocapsa sp.
GAAGCTTTGGCCAACTCAGCGAACCTGGTAGTCAATGACCGGGAGGTCCCGCAACTGGTCACAGTCCTTCGCAAGGCCATCCCCCAATACGAAGAACTCTTCGGCACCCTGATGGCGGAAATCAACGCCTACAGCGGCTAACTGTATATTTTTTATTGATTATTGATCCAACTATGAAAAACAGATATTCAGCAGAAGAAGCCGCCTCATTTTTCCAGGCCCAGAAAGGATACAATGCAGATCTTGCTATGCGAACCTACACCTCTCGGCTCATTGGTCAGGAGGAAGATCTGGTCCTGCACGGCGGTGGAAACACCTCGGTCAAGTCACAGCTAACAACCCTGCTTGGTGAGGAGTGCGATGTGCTCTATATCAAGGGAAGCGGCTGGGATCTCGGATCCATTGAGCCCCAAGGTTTTCCGGCGCTGGACCTGAACTACCTGCAGCGGCTTCGCAGCCTTGAGGGCTTGAGTGATGAGGAAATGGTCAACCAGTTCAGAACTCATATGCTGGATTCCTCTGCGCCCAACCCCTCCATCGAAACCCTTGTTCACGCCTTTCTGCCCCATAAATTTATCGATCACACCCACGCCGATGCCATTGTCAGCCTAACCAATATGGATCACCCCGAGGATCGGCTAAGAGAAATACTTGGGGACAAAATTGGCATTCTTCCCTGGATCATGCCCGGCTTCCCCCTCTCTAAAAAAGTGGTGGAACTCTACGAGAGACAACCTGACATCGAGGCCATCATCCTCCTCAATCACGGTATTTTCACCTTTGCTGAGAGCGGAGAACTCGCCTATGAGAGAATGATCCACCACGTCACCCTGGCAGAGGAGTACATCACCTCCCTACAAGCCGGTTCTCAATCATTGACCGCCTCCGGCCGCATACAGGCACCCGCAGAAACACTCCTGCCGCTGCTGCGAGGCGCACTGACCATCGAAGAAGCGGATTCTTTCCGTCCCTTTTACCTCAAGGTTCGGCAGAGCAAAGAGATCCTTCACTGCCTCCAGGAAGAAGGAGCACGAACCCGCTATGAAACCGGTGTCCTCACCCCTGACCATGTCATTCGTACAAAAAACTATCCCCTGTGGCTGGACCCTCAAACCACTGATGAAGAAGAGATACGCCGCACCATCGAGTCCGAGCTCACTGCCTATGAGACAGCCTATCGTGATTATTTCAAGGAGCAGGTGGCCGAAAAGAGTGTGGATCGTGTTCGCCTGGACTCAAAACCCAGGGTCATTCTGGTCCCGGGGCTTGGCCTTATCACTGCCGGTGGAACAGAAAAAGCGGCCACTATCGCCGGAGACATTGCTGAACACACCCTCCTGGCTAAACATCGAAGCAGTAGTATCGGCACCTACAAAGAGCTGGCCCAGTCTCATATCTTTGACATGGAATACTGGAGCCTGGAGCAGGCAAAATTGGACAAGGGTACTCTCCTGCCCCTTGCCGGACGCGTGGCCATGGTCACCGGCGGCGGAGGGGCCATTGCCTGCGGCATAGGGAGACAACTCCTGGCAGCCGGAGCACATGTCTACCTCACTGACCTGAACGAACAACGCCTGAATCAGGTCTCCGCACTTCTTGCACAAGAGTTTCCTGCCGACAGAATTGGAACACTCGTTATGGATGTCACCGACAAAGGATCTGTCATCAGCGGAATGCAGAGAGTCATCGAGGAATGCGGCGGCCTGGACATCCTGGTCCCCAATGCCGGACTTGCCCATGTTGCCACCCTGGAAGAGTTGGATGAACAAAAGTTCAGGCAGGTGACGGAAGTCAACACCATGGGTGTTTTCCAAGTCATTCAAGCGGCGACCCCTGTCTTTCGCAGACAGGCCATGCTTGGCAAGGCACCGGCACATATCATCATTAACAGCTCCAAAAATGTCTTTGCCCCAGGGGCTGCCTTTGGTGCCTACTCCTCTTCAAAAGCAGGAGCCCACCAGCTCGGAAAAATTGCAGCCATGGAACTTGCCGGTTACAACGTTCGAGTCAATATGATCAATGCCGATGCCATCTTTGATGACCACAACATCTCTTCCGGACTCTGGGATGTAATTGGTCCGGACAGAATGCGTTCCCGAAATCTTGACCCCGAAGGCCTGAAAGCCTATTACCGGGAGAGAAATCTGCTCAAGACCGAGGTCCTCGCTAATCATGTGGGAAACGGTGTTGTCTTTTTCGCATCCACCCTGACCCCCACCACAGGTGCGACTCTCCCCGTAGATGGTGGTGTCGCGGCCGCTTTTCCCCGCTGACAGGCACAACTCCTCCCTCTTTTTTTCGCATTCAAAGTTTTGAGATTGCCCAGGGAATGTGATATAATTTTGTTATGAAGACTGGGTAGTTCCCCCATAGCTCCAAATACAGTTATCCTCTTGATAGGAGAAAATATGCTCAAAGCCCGAGACATCATGAGTCGAGACGTTATAACCATTCACTGTCAGGCCTCGGTGAAGGAACTGGCAAAGCTCCTGACCGATAATAACATCAGCGGTGCCCCGGTCGTAGACGATGCCGGTAAAGTGATTGCAGTGGTGACGGAAAATGATCTCATCGACCAATCCAAAAAACTGCACATCCCCACGGTTATCACCATTCTCGATTCAGTTTTCTATCTGGAAAATCCGGAAAAGATGGAATCGGAAATGAAAAAAATTGCCGGAACCAAGGTTGGAGATATCTGCAGCGGTCCTGTGAAAAACGTAACTCCGGATACCCCTCTGGATGAACTAGCCACGATCATGGCCGAAGATAACATTCACACTCTTCCAGTCCTGGAAGAAGACAAGCTTGTTGGAATCATAGGTAAAACAGACATAATAAAAACCTTAATCAGCTAACGAGTCACCCGAGAGAAAGATTTCCCAAGATAACAATTTTTCACAGTGGCCCACTACTCAACGAGGAGGATTTACATGAAAAAAGAAACCCCTGCGTTATGTGTGCATTCCGCAAAAGATTTCAAAAAACAGGGAAAAGTTATCACCAAGCTGGCCAAAAAACAGGATCTCATTGCCATCACAAACCGAGTTGCTCTCTTCATTGACGGGAAGCCATGCCGCAGATGGTGGTTTGCCGACAAAACAACAAACGTCCTGCTCTCCGTAGAATATGGTTTGATCGACAAAGAAGCCATCAATTTTCTCACCAACGAAATGCGAGACTGAATTATTCATTTTAGAGCACGGTTCCAGATTGAACCGTGCTCTTTTTTTTCGCTCCCACCAAGAAGTTCTTGTCTTTCCATTTTTCTTTTGCTATAAAATAGAGTTTTTATTTGGTGAGGCTGCAGTATTGGACTGTACCCTCTCTTTCTTTTTATTGGTCGATGAATGAGCGAGTTGACTCACTAACCCCATCGATAAACCTAAAACCTCAACACCTGGCTTTCGGGCCGCAAGAAGAGCAAACCCCATGACAGAGGAATTTAAACAAACAACCCAGGACGACAGTAGTGAAGAGTTGAGTTTTGCAGAACTCTTTGAAATGGAAGAAAACAACAAAGTGGTCAAAGTCGGAGACGTGACCATCGGTACCATTATCGGTACTGTGGACGATTATGTCCTTGTTGATGTTGGAGACAAGGCAGAAAGCTACATTGCCAAATCTCAATTCCAGCTGGAAGAAGGAACCGAGCTCAATATCGGTGACACATTTGAAGTATTTGTAGAACGCCGCAAAGACGAAGGCGGCCTCCTGCTGTCACGGGAACAGGCAATTGCCATCAAAGTATGGGAAGACATTGCCAAGATCCAGGAAGAAGACGGTACCATCGAAGGAAAAGTGGACAACCGTGTCAAGGGCGGCATGTCTGTTAATATCGGCGTCCCTGCCTTCCTGCCTTACTCTCAGATCGACCTGCGCCCGGTCAAAGACCTCGACGCCCTTATTGGGGAAGCCTTCGATTTCAAGATCCTCAAGTTCAACCGCAAACGCAATAACGTGGTTATTTCCCGCCGAGCCATCCTTGAGGAGGCCCGCGCCGAACTTCGTGAAAAAATGCGCTCCATCCTTGAAGAAGGACAAATCATCAAGGGAGCCATTACCAATATTACCGATTACGGCCTTTTTATCGACATGGGCGGCATGGACGGCCTCTGTCACATCACCGATCTCTCCTGGGGACGCGTTTCCCATCCGGCCAAGCTCTACAAGGTTGGTCAGGAGCTTGAGGTCAAGGTCCTCAAATACGACAAAGAACACGACAGAGTCTCTCTGGGTGTAAAACAGCTGAAGGCTGATCCATGGGCCACCGTCGCTGACCGCTACCCCGTTGGTGAGAAAACCACCGGTAAGGTAGTCTCCATTACGGATTACGGTGTGTTCGTAGAACTGGAAGAGGGCGTTGAGGGATTGATCCATGTCTCCGAAATGACCTGGTCCAAGAAACCCCGTCACCCATCCAAAATGGTTACCGTGGGCGACGAGTTGGAGATCATGGTCCTCAACATCGAGCCGGAGACCAAACGCATCTCACTGGGCATGAAGCAGCTGCTTCCCAACCCCTGGGATCTGGTTACCGAGAACTACCCCGTGGGTTCTGTTATCGAAGGCAAGGTCAAGAACATCACCGACTTCGGTATCTTTATCGGAATCGAAGAGGGCATCGACGGACTCATCCATGTCTCCGATCTCTCCTGGACTGAGCGCATCAAACATCCTTCGGAAAAATACTCCAAGGGAGAAACCATCCAGGCGGCTGTCCTGAAGATCGACAAGGCAAACGAACGATTCTCTCTGGGTATCAAACAGCTTGAGCCCGACCCATGGCAGGCGGCCTACAACAACTATCCCTCTGGAACCATCATTGAGGGACAGATCACCAATGTCACGGACTTTGGCGTCTTTGTTCAGCTGGAAGAAGGAATTGAAGGTCTCGTCCACGTCTCTGAAATTTCCAAAGACAAGATCAAGACTCCCGTCGGCATGTACCAGGTTGGCGATACCCTGAAGGCGATTGTCATCAACGTATCAGCCAAGGACAGGAAGATCGGCCTCTCCATCAAGACTCTCGAGGAAGACGGAGAAGAGGGTGCCGCCGAGAACTATGCCAAGAAAAAGAAAGAGGCAGAAGCTGCTGCTCCTTCAACTTTTGGCGATCTCCTCAAAGCCGCTGCCGGTGGCGAGAGCGAAACCAGCGAAGCCAGCGAAGCCAGCGAAGCCAGCGAAGCCAGCGAAGAGGATACTTCCGAGGAGAAATAATCCTTCTCCCGGTTGTCCTAACCCAAAAGGTTGTTTTACCGGAAGAGCACTCTCCGGTAAAACAACCTTTTTTTATAGTTCACCATTATCCGTCAGGTAGTACGATATCATCATGCTGAAAAAAGAACTTGTTAATGAAGTAACCACTGAACTTTCCCTCAATAAACAGGACGTGTCCACTGCCCTGGATATTATGCTTAACACCATGGAAAGTGCTCTGAAAGAGGAACGTAGAATAGAGCTCAGAGGATTTGGCAGTTTTGCTGTACGCAAACGAAAGGCAAGATGTACCAAAAATCCGAAGACCGGCACCATCATGGACATACCGGAACGAAAAACCATTCACTTCACCATGAGCAAATCCCTAAAAGAGGCGCTCATTAAGAATTGATGGTATTGTAGAGAAGCAAAGAGTTAAAAAACGCTTCATCTCCTTTTCGTTGTTCCAGATTGTAGTACGTTAAAAAATCAGAGGAAAGGAGTCACATTTCCTTGACCGACACGCAGAACCACAGGAAAATCTCCGGTGAGATCAATCAGAGAAGAAGGATCAGAGTAGACCTCTCCTCCATCGATGATTAGATCCACCCGTTTTCCAAAAAGGCAGTCAATTTCATAAGGGTCCGCCAATGGCGTGTCTCCCTCTTCGCTGGGAAGCGAAGTATTGACAATAGGATTTCCCAAAGTTTCCAGGAGCATCCTGGAAATTGGATTTTCCGGCACCCTGATACCCACAGTCTTCTGTTTTGTGGCCATGGTCTTCGGGACCAATTTGGTCCCAGGCAGAACAAAGGTGTATGGCCCGGGTAAATTTTTCTTCAACAATCGATAAGCAGTGTTGGAGACATGGGCATAATTACTGATATTTTTGAGGTCGGAGCACATAAAGGAAAAGGGTTTGTTCTTTTCCCTGTTCTTCATCTGTATGATCTTTTTGACAGCTTTCTGGCAGAAGAGATCACAGCCAATACCATAACCTGTATCGGTGGGATAACAAATGACAGCGCCCCCCTTCAGGCGGGCCACGACCTGTTGAATCAATCGGTGCTGTGGATTTACAGGGTTTATTTCAAGCAACATAACTATTCTCCTTTCTTCCAGTAGAGCATAGATACACTGGGAAAGCAAAACCATATTTGCCTGAAAACAATTTTGATTTTTAATGGCAACATGCTAAAATGTTAGAGACTCTTGACAACCCAACCGCCCCATGGGCTTGCTACCGCAGGCCGCTATTTTTTATTTGACACTTGAACTTGCTAAAGGAGCTCTCATGTTACCTGATACCATAGAAGTTGCCCTAACCTTTGACGATCTGCTCCTGGTTCCATCAGCCTCCAGCGTACTTCCAAACGAGGTTTCTCTTACAACCAGACTGACCAACTCCCTGAGTCTGAACGCCCCGTTGGTAAGTGCTGCCATGGACACGGTTACCGAGCACCGCACATCCATAGCCATGGCTCGTGAAGGTGGCATCGGCATTATCCATAAGAACATGTCCATCACCCAGCAGGCCAAAGAAGTTGAACGGGTCAAGAAATCAGAATCGGGAATGATTGTAGATCCGATCACCGTCGAGGAAAATCAATCCGTAGCCGAAGTGGAACGGATCATGGGCAAGTATAAGATCTCAGGACTCCCTGTTCTGCGAGATGGCACCCTGGTTGGCATTGTCACCAACCGCGATCTGCGTTTTGTCTCTGACGACGACCTGCGGGTAAGCGATGTCATGACCAGCAAGAACCTGGTGACGGCCAAGGTTGGAATCGACCTGGCACACTCCAAGGCCCTGCTCCACGAACACCGCATCGAAAAATTACTGGTTGTGGATGACGATGGTAATCTCAGTGGTCTGATCACCATCAAAGATCTTGAGAAAATCAAGAAATACCCTCATGCAGCCAAGGACGATCTAGGTCGCCTGCTCGTGGGTGCTGCTCTAGGCGTCGGTAAAAACATTGAGGCCAATGCCCAGAAACTTGTAAATGCCGGTGTAGATGTGGTGGTCATCGACTCCGCCCATGGACACTCTCTGGGAGTACTGCAGGCCGTAGAACAGATAAGAACCACCTTTCCCGACCTTCAAATAATCGCCGGAAATGTAGCAAGCTTTGAAGGGACCGAAGCCCTGATCAAAGCAGGAGCCAACTGTGTGAAAGTAGGTGTTGGTCCTGGTTCCATCTGTACCACCCGAGTTGTCGCTGGTGTAGGCGTTCCGCAGATGACTGCCATCAAAAACTGCGTGGCAGCTGCATCGAAGTATAATATCCCCATTATCTCCGATGGAGGCATCAAATATTCTGGTGAACTGGCCAAGGCCATCGGAGCCGGTGCCCATGCCATCATGATCGGCTCCCTCTTTGCCGGAACCGACGAGACACCTGGCGACACCTTCCTCTATCAGGGACGGACCTACAAAGGATATCGGGGAATGGGCTCTCTGGGTGCCATGCGCAAAGGCTCCTCTGATCGTTACTTCCAGTCAGAAGTCTCCAGCCAGTCAAAACTTGTCCCTGAAGGGATCGAAGGCAAAGTCCCCTATCGCGGCCCCCTTACCGACATCATTTACCAGCTCCTGGGCGGACTCCGTTCCGGTATGGGCTACGTGGGTGCTGCCACCATTGAAGACCTGCGTAAAAAGGCCACATTTGTCCAGATTTCAGCTTCCGGACTGCGTGAGTCACATGTCCACGATGTCATTATCACCAAAGAAGCACCCAACTACCGGACGGCATAAACGTTTTTACTATTCGGTATAGAAGACAGGAGGCTGTGATATGATTACGGTTTCCTTTTTTTCTTTCATAACCACGAGAAGACAATGAACATCCATGATGAAAAAATTCTGATCCTTGACTTCGGTTCTCAAACCACTCAGCTCATTGCCAGGCGTATCCGTGAACAAAAGGTCTACTGCGAAATCCATCCTTTTTCCACATCGCTGGCATCAATCAAGGCCATGAACCCCACCGGCATCGTCCTCTCCGGTGGCCCACGCTCCGTTTACGATGACGACGCTCCCCTTTCCGATCCAGCCATTTTTGATATGGGTATACCAATCCTCGGAATTTGTTACGGAGCCCAGATGATGATCCAGCAACTCGGCGGCAAGGTAGAGCAGGCGACAAAGAGAGAATTCGGCAAAGCCGATCTCACCGTCCAATACACCGAAGGAATCTTCGCAGGACTTGCAACAGATGCTATCCACCATCAGGTATGGATGAGCCATGGTGATCGTGTCGAAATCGTCCCTGATGGATTTGAGGTAACCGCCGTCAGTGACCATTCTCCCAATGCTGCCCTTCGTCATACCAGTAAACCCTTTGTTGCCGTCCAGTTTCACCCTGAGGTTGTTCATACCCTTATCGGCAATGATGTACTGCGTAACTTTATCTTCGGTATCTGTAAATGCAGCCCATCCTGGACCATGAGTTCCTTTATCGACTCCACGGTTCATGCCATCCTGGAAAAGGTTGGTAGTTCCAAGGTAATCTGCGCCCTTTCCGGCGGCGTTGACTCCTCGGTGACTGCAGCTCTGGTGCACCGTGCCATCGGGGATCAGCTAACATGTATCTATGTCAACAACGGCCTCATGCGCATCGGAGAAAGTGAGGCCATCCTTCGCTTCTTTCGGGAAAAGTCGCAACTCAAGGTCATAGATGTCAATGCCACCGACTTCTTTCTCTCAGAACTGGATGGAGTCCTAGACCCGGAGATCAAGCGCAAACGCATAGGACTCGGTTTTATAAAGATATTTGAGGAAGAAGCCGCAAAACTGGGTGAGGTCAACTTTCTGGCCCAGGGAACCCTCTATCCCGATGTCATAGAATCCATCTCCTTCATGGGCGAAGCCCCCATCAAGTCCCACCATAACGTGGGCGGACTGCCGGAGATAATGAAGCTGGAACTGATCGAACCCCTGCGCGAACTCTTCAAGGACGAGGTACGCTTACTGGGCCTGGAACTGGGACTGCCGGAAGAGGCAATTTACCGTCAGCCCTTTCCCGGACCGGGTCTTGGTATCCGAATCATGGGCGAAGTAAGCAAAGATCGACTGGACATCCTGCGCCAGGCCGATGTCATTGTCTTAGAAGAGATGAAAAAATCCGGCTGGTACCGCAAAGTCTGGCAATCCTTTGCCGTGCTCCTGCCCATTCAGACTGTAGGAGTCATGGGGGATGGCCGTACCTATGAAAACGTTATTGCCCTGCGCTCTGTTGATTCCAGAGATGCCATGACCGCAGACTGGTCAAGACTTCCCTATGACTTGTTAGGAATCCTATCCAACCGAATCATCAATGAGGTACGCGGGGTGAACCGAGTGGTCTTTGATATCTCTTCTAAACCCCCAGCCACCATCGAATGGGAATAAGCGCACAGAAGCACCCCATCTGTCCGTAATCAATGTCGTCAGCATACTGATGTATTGCTGACGACATTGATTACAAACACCTGGCGCACTTCTGAGCGCTTATTGTATTGAATAGGTTGTTTGGTCTATTTCACGAGAATACTCAAGAGGTATGGTGCCGTGTCGCGAAACTGGTGGACTGTTTTCTGGTGCTGCTCCCTTTTCTCTGTCCTGTTTCTCTTCTTGCTGTCTGCGTCTCCTCTTACTGAAGAGACTACTCTCTTCACCACCACTCCTGAACAAAGCAACGGAGAGTGTGTTGTCCTGCTCCATGGCATGGCACGCAGCCATCGAGCCATGGAGGAGATGCAGGAGGGACTCAGTGCAGCAGGATACCATACTGCTAACCTCGGCTACCCCTCCACAGATCTCACCATAGAAGAAATTTCAACCACCAGCTTTCCCCAGGGAGTGGAAAGCTGCGAACGCTTCACCCCCTCTGCCATCCATTTCGTCACCCATTCTCTGGGCGGCATCGTTGTTCGCCAGGCCTTAAATACAAATCGTCCTCAAAAACTGGGCCGGGTTGTCATGCTCAGCCCGCCAAACCGGGGAAGTACGGCCACCGATTCTCTAAAAGAGTACTGGTTTTATAACTGGCTCAACGGTCCAGCCGGTCAACAACTGAGCACGGACAGCAACTCCCTGCCCAACAGGCTGGGTCCTGCCAATTTCCCTTTAGGTATTATCACCGGAGACCGTCATGCCTTTTTCGATTTCTGGCTCAGTAAAATCATTCCCGGACCTGATGACGGCAAAGTCTCAGTAGAACAGGCAAAGCTTCCCGGAATGACCGATTTTCTGGTGGTACACGAAACCCACCCCTTTATCATGAATGCCCCGGACGTAATTGAACAGACCTGTTTCTTTCTCAAACATGGTCGCTTCAACCATTCAGCAACCACCGACACCCCGGAGCAAAAATAATCGAGAAGACTGTTTACCCGGACCTGCTTCAGCATCTACACGGCGTTTAGAGAAGATCATAGTCCTTCAGTTTATTGAGAAGAGTCTGTCGGGCAACACCTAATATCTTAGCCGTCCTACTCCTGTTTCCTCTGTTTTGGGCAAGGGTGGCACGTATCATCTCCCGTTCCATATCACGAAGGGTAAGGGGAGTCGATGCCTGAACCTTTTCATCAACACTTCCTTCTGGAAACAATTGAGAAGGCAACTCCCGCACAGTAATCTGCTCACCGGGACAGAGGATGACAGCCCGTTCCACCGTATTTTCAAGTTCACGAATATTTCCCGGCCAATCATATGAGAGAAAGACACGCAGCACTTCAGGATGAAATCCTTTTATATCTTTCCTGTTTTTCTCTGCATAACGATCCAGAAAGAGAGTAAGCAGGTCAGGAATATCTTTCCTGCGTTCTCGAAGCGGTGGCAGCTCAACCGGCACCACAGAAAGCCTGAAAAAAAGATCCTGCCTGAAGGTTCCCTCCTCGATCATCTGCGGCAGATTTCTGTGCGTTGCCGCAAGCAGCCGCACATCCACCTTAATTGTCTCGCTGCCTCCAAGCCTGTCAAATTCCCCTTCCTGCAAAACTCTGAGGATCTTGGCCTGGGTCGGCAGACTCATATCTCCGATTTCATCAAGAAAAAGAGTTCCCTTATCAGCCTGTTCAAATCGTCCCTTTCGTTGGGAAACTGCTCCTGTAAATGCCCCAGCCTCATGGCCGAACAATTCACTTTCCAGAAGATTTTCATTAAGAGCTGCACAATTGACTTTGACAAAGGCAAACCGGTGGCGCCTGCTCTGCTGATGCAGTGCACTGGAAACAAGCTCCTTCCCTGTTCCGGATTCCCCGGTAATCAGAACAGTTGCATCAGAAGGTGCCACCAGTTCCAGAGTTGCAAAGAGCTCCTCCATGGCCGAACTGCTGCCAATCATATTGCCGAAGGAAAATCGTTTATCCAGTCGCCTTTTTAAACGATCATTTTCCTCCTTGATCTCCTGAAACCCCAGTGCCTTATCAATCACCAGCCGTAATTCCTCAAGATCGATGGGCTTGGCTACATAATCATAAGCACCTTCTCGCATGGCCTTGACAGCTGTCTCAACAGAAGAAAAGGCAGTAAGGACGATCACAGGTATCGATGAATATACCGTTTGCTGAAGTGCTTTCAAGGTAGCCAGACCATCCATGCGAGCCATTTTCATGTCCAGCAGGATAAGGTCGCTATACTCCTGCTCAAGAAACGGGATGACCTGATCACCGTCATCGACTTCAACTATCTGAAAATGCTGACCAGAGAGATTCACCTTAAGCATGGTTCGATGCGCGACATCATCATCTACCAACAAGATCCTTTTTTTCCCTTGATCAATCACAGTGCTTCTCCGGGTAAAATCACCTTCATAGTGGTGCCCAGACCGAGTGTACTCTTCACCTCAATACGCCCATGATGCTGTTCCACAATCTGGTGACTTACGGCCAAACCAAGCCCGGTACCATCTTTACGTGTGGAGAAAAACGGATCAAAAAGTCTCTCCAGCTCCTCCTCTGTCATACCGTGTCCTGTATCTGTAACTTCGATTTGTACACCATCCCCAAACTGCTGAGCGCTCAAGCGGACCTCACCTCCCGCATCTGTCACACTGATACTGTTTTTCACGAGATTCAGTAAGACCTGCAAGAGCAAATCAGGATCAGCAAACAGAGAAAGGGCAGGATCACATTTCTGATGATAAAAGATATGTTCAGCCACAATATCGACGGCCACCAAACTTTCAAGTTTTTCGAACAACTCAGAAACGTAAACCTGCACCCGTTGCGGTTCACGAGCCCTGGCAAACTGCAGGAGACTGGATATGGTCTGATTCAAACGATCCACTTCAGAGATCATAAGCTCGGCATACTTTTTTCCATCCGTACCCTCGCCTGCCTCATTACCAAAATACTGGGCAAACCCACGCAACGTCCCCAGAGGATTCCTGATTTCATGGGCAACACCTGCAGCCATTTTCCCCAGGGAGGCAAGACGCCGGGAAAGCTCAAGCTGCTGCTCAATTTTTTTAATCTCCCGCATATCACGAATAATGATAACCAAGCCATTATGCTGACCATCATGATCCAAAAGAGGAGATGTACTGAGCTCGACCGGAATATTTCCCCCATTGCTGTCATGGCAAAGCACATTCTTCTCTAAGAGCAGTTTCTGTTCCTCAAGGAGTCCTGAGGGCAAGGGAGAAAAGAGCTCTTCCAGATTCTGCCCTTTCATTTCCTGAAGGGTTCGGGAAAGTAACATTTCCGCTCGTCTATTAGATGAAACAATTTCGCCTTGCCCATTCAACGTGAGAAGACCGGCCGGTATACTTTCAATCACATTTTCAGTATAGAGCTGCATGTTGGCAAGGGTTGACTTTCCCACCCGTATGCTCTGATAGAGAAAAAGAAAATAGAGCCCGGCACTTCCCAGTAAAAAGAGTACGGCGCCCATGAAAAAGGTGCGCACCCTGTCTTCCTGCCTGGCAACCTCAAACTCACTGGTTCCCAGGCCCACTACAATGAGTTGCGGCCCCCTCTTTTTCTGTTCTTCATGCCACTTCTGCATATACTTCTGCATCCTGCCACGCCTGGGCAAGAGTGGCGGAAGAGGCTCAAAAATACGGGCAACCTCAAAGATGCTCTTTTCCTCTATCCCTATGAGTCGGGTAACCGGTTCTTCTGCTGACAAAATGCGCTGAACATCTTCAGCACTCATGGTTTCAGGCAGATCGCCTGATTCAGCAACAGGCACTCCATTTTCATGCAAAATGCGGATATAGGCAACACTCTCCTCTTTTGCCGTCTCCTCAACCAGCGTTTTAAGGGGATTAGCGCCAGCCATATGATGCCGCATAGAGGTCCTGGCCCCGGCCTCAAAAGAACGGATAAGAGTAAGGCCTTCCTGAAGAAAAAACGTTTCAAGCAGACGCTGTTCACGATTCAGATTACGAACTGTGGTCACAGCAAGAATGGCTGCAAGCAGAGAGCTTGCAAGGATGAGCGCCAGAGCAGGTCTTGAAAACCTGAACGGTTGATTTGCGGAAGGGATCATGGGATGGGTAACTTCATACTCTTGTCCTGATTATTGTTTCTCATAGTGTAGCACATAAGACGGGAAACAAGAGATCAAAAAAGGGTGAAAGGTCGCACAACATATGAAATACGACCTTCCACCTTCCCAAGAAGCATGAAAGATTTTTTTACTGTTCTACAGGTAAAAATTTCTGCCGCTCAGTCTGCAGCTGCTGACGCATGGAAAAAAGTTCTTTTTCCTGAGCCTGCAGTTCCCCCAGTGTTAAAGAAGCATTACGGCTTGCTTCCCTATAACTGAACTGTTTATCATGAATCTGCTTGCGCAGATCTACCGTGGCATCCAAAAACTGATTGCGTTTCTCAAGCAGAGCCGGATCCATCATCCTCCCACCACGCATCCCGGAGCCACCATTATTCATGAAACAGGCCTGCCCACCCCGACCTCTCATACCTTTCCCTTGCTTATACATACCATGATGCGGTCCCTGCCCATACATCATCCCATATCCGGGAGCAGTAACGTCTCCACCTTGATTATCAACACTGTTAGCTGCAAAAGCAACTCCTGCTACCAGTGAAAGGGCCATGACTGCTGCACTAATATTTCGTTTCAATTTCATCGTATTGTTCCTCTCTAGTTCATGTATTCGATAGATGTTCCGACCCATTCGCAACACCGTTTTTATTCCAGAATATCTCCTTGAATTTTCTTAAATTCCTGCTGGTCTATCTCACCCCGTGCATACCGTTGCTTAAGCACTTCCAGAGCATTATCATTTTTTTCACCTATTCCCTTTTGGTTGCTGGAGAAAATCGACTGCACAATCTTTACCAGCAGATAAATGAGCAGTCCCAAAAAGAGAATGCTTACAACCGTTCCCAAAGGGCCCGGGAAAAAACTTCCCGGGCCGCACCACCATCCGCTATTCATTCCATGTCGAAACATTTTTTATCCTTCTTCTTATGGGTACCTTGAAAAATTAGATTTTTCGTTCAAAATCGAGGCATGAGATAAATTTTACCACAGGCATATATTTGATATTCCGAGGATAAAATTTATCTCATAACGAAGAGTTTGTGCGAAAAGGCAATTTTGCAAGGTGGCCTTATCTTCTTTTTTTACACTCTGCCCCTTACATAGCATTTGACGTGCCAAGTTGCAGACAAGGCCCAAAGAAAACACCCAACGTTTTGTTTTTAAATCACAAAACAAAACCTCTTTTTCTTCATCCCAGATCAGCAGACCTCTCTGCTGCCTTATTCTTATGCACTATTGAAAAAATTGCGGCAGCAAGATGCCCAAAAATTAGACACCTGGCAATGATAAGAAAACACGAACAGATCGTACAACCACCCTGTATCCTAAACTCCACAAACAATACGATTCTACTCCCTCCATCATTCTTCAGATCCAAGCACTCAGGAAATAAAGGAAAAACTGCAAAAGCCTTGCAAGGGACTTGTCATTTGACGTAGGATGAGGAGAAGGTTGAATAGAATCTGGACATATCTCCCACACCCCACTTCCAACAGAAAACGCTGTACACCTATCAAAAACTCTCTCTTATGCAATCAAATACATTTTATATTGCTTCCCTCGAACCTGAAGCCGGGAAACTTGTCGTCACCATGGGCATCATGGAGATCCTCACCCGCTCCATGGGCAGAGTTGCTTTTTTCCGTCCCATAATTGAGACGGATGGAAACCAGGACCCCGACATCGCCCTCATCCTCAGTCGTTACTGCCCAACCATGGACTACGAAGAGAGTTACGGTTTCCAGGCAGAGGAGGTAAAAAGTTTTGTTGCCGAAGATCGAAACAAATTCTTCCTCGAAGAGCTGATCAATCGCCTGGAGACTCTCAAGGAGCAATATGACTTTGTTCTCTGTCAAGGCCTTAACAGCACCTCTTTTCTCTCCGCCTTTGACATGGATATTAATATGGAGATAGCCAAAAATCTCGGCTGTCCCTTTATCGGTGTCATCAACGGCATGAACCAGACCCCTCGGGATATTGCCAAGGAGATCAAAATCACCGAAGATGCCATTAAAGAATCAGGCTGTGCGCACTTTGCCACCTTTGTCAATCGCTTGCCCGAAGATACCTTTGGCGTCCTGGAAGTGGAGCTCGATGCCCCCGAAGATGCCACTGGGGCTCCGGTCTTTCTCCTTCCGGAAAACAAAGAACTGGATAAGCCCTCCCTGGCCGACATTTGCAAGGCCCTGAACTGTCTCACTGTCACGGGACATCAGGAAGGGATGGACCGTATCGTCAAACAATTCAAAATTGCGGCCATGACCGTGGACCACTTTCTTGGTCATCTCGAAGATGGTGATCTGATCATTGTCCCCGGCGACAGAGATGATATCATCCTTGCTTCCCTCTCTGCCCTTCGCTCAACAAACTATCCGAATCTTGCTGGCATCCTGCTCACCGGCGGATTTCTTCCAGGCCCAAACACCATGCGTCTCATAGAAGGACGGAACCTGGCCGCTCCTCTGCTCAGTGTCAAAACCGACACCTATAC
This sequence comes from Desulfocapsa sp., assembly GCA_030145625.1. Classification (GTDB taxonomy): domain Bacteria; phylum Desulfobacterota; class Desulfobulbia; order Desulfobulbales; family Desulfocapsaceae; genus Desulfocapsa. The sequence continues at coordinate 16,188 of JAQYVF010000071.1, forward strand.
CGCCACCAAAAATGCGGATAGCGTACCCGCCCTCATCAATCCCGGTGATGAACGGAAAATCGCTCTGGCTCTGGGCCTTTTTGAGACCCATGTCGACGGAGAACAGATTCGGGAAATGGCAAAACTCACCACCACCCCAATCACTGTCACGCCGGTTATGTTTGAGTACAGCCTCTTTGAACGTGCACGTTCTGTGAAGAAAAACATTATTCTCCCTGAAAGCAGTGACGAACGTATCCTGAGGGCCACTGAGATTCTCCTTCGCCGCAATGTGGTGGATATCACCCTGCTCGGCAGCCCGGACAGCATCAAATCACTCTCTGCATCGCTGGGACTGGATTTGAGCGGGGCATTGATTGTTGACCCCGCTAACTCAGGCCACACGGAATCCTTTATCAAAGACTTTTTTGAACTGCGCAAACACAAGAATATGACTCTTGACGGTGCCCGTGATGTCATGACCAATCCCGCCTATTTCGGGACCATGATGGTACACCAGGGACTGGCGGACGGCATGGTCTCAGGGGCCGTCCACACCACGGCTGACACCATTCGTCCGGCCCTGCAGATCATTAAGACAAGTCAGGGAATCTCAGTGGTATCTTCTGTCTTTCTGATGTGCCTGGACACCCGCGTCCTGGTCTATGGAGACTGTGCCGTCAATCCGGATCCAAATGCTGCGCAGCTGGCTGAAATTGCCATCTCCTCAGCAGACACGGCAGCCATGTTTGGCATCGAACCACGGGTAGCCATGCTTTCCTACTCCACCGGGGCCTCAGGAACAGGAGCAGATGTGGAAAAGGTGCGGCAGGCCACAGCCATCGCCCAGGAAAAACGACCGGACCTCCTCATTGAAGGTCCCATCCAGTACGATGCCGCCATTGAGCCTTCAGTCGCCCGGACCAAGATGCCGGACAGCCTGGTTGCAGGCCGTGCCACAGTTTTTATTTTTCCGGACCTCAACACCGGCAACAATACCTACAAGGCCGTGCAGCGTTCCTCGGGGGCAGTGGCCATCGGACCGGTACTGCAGGGCCTGAAAAAACCGGTCAACGACCTGAGCCGTGGTTGCCTGGTACCTGACATCATCAACACCGTGGCTATCACCGCCATCCAGGCCCAAGCTTCTGGAGAGGAGATGTCAGCATGATTCTGGTCCTCAACTCCGGGAGCTCTTCACTCAAGTTTCAGCTCTTTAGCATGGACACGCTCCAGTCCCTGGCATCGGGAATCATCGAACAGATTGGAGAGAAATCCAGCCATACCCGTCTCCAGTTCACTGACAGCGATGGAAAGTCACAGGAAATCACCCATACCCAGCCCATCCCTGAGCACAAGGCAGCCATAGCAACCATGTCTGAACTTCTCAAACAAAACAACCTGCTCGTTCACCTCGACAAACTGTCAGGCATTGGCCACCGGGTGGTCCATGGCGGCGAGGCGTTTCACCACTCTGTCCTTATCGACAAACACGTTATGGAAGGCATCAGTGACCTGAGCCCCCTTGCACCACTGCACAATCCCGCCAACCTGGCAGGTATCGAAGTGGCCATGGCCCAGGCCCCCAACACTCCCCAGGTGGCAGTATTTGATACTGCATTCCACCAGACCATCCCAGTCCACTCCTTTCTGTATGCGCTTCCCTTTACGCTCTACGAGAAAGAAAAAGTTCGGCGCTACGGTTTCCATGGCACCTCGCACTCCTATGTGGCCAAAGCAGCCGCCCGCTTTCTCGGACGACCTTTTACCTCCCTGAAGACCATCACCCTGCACTTAGGGAACGGGGCCAGTGCTGCTGCCATTCACAATGGCTCCTGCCAGGACACCTCCATGGGTATGACACCGCTGGAGGGCTTGGTCATGGGAACCCGCTCGGGCGACCTGGACCCGGCCATTCTCTTCTACCTGGCACGTGAAACCGGGATGACGCTGAATGAGCTGGACGAGTTGCTCAACAAAAAGAGCGGGCTGAAGGGAATCTGCGGTGATAACGACATGCGCACCATCACAGAACGAATAAAGCAGGGAGACAAACAGGCAGCGCTTGCCCTCGAAATATTCTGTTATCGTTTGAAGAAATACATAGGTTCCTACCTGGCTGTGCTGGGGGGTGCTGACTGTATTGTCTTTACCGGTGGTATCGGTGAACATTCATCCCTGGTGCGACAGAAAAGCTGTGCAGGACTCAAGGATTTGGGTATCGTTCTCGACCCTGAAAAAAATGAGCTCCGTTCCGGCGAGGCCAGAGCCATTCACCTGCAGCAGAGCAAGGTCCAGGTTCTTGTTATCCCCACCAATGAAGAACTGGAAATTGCAGCTCAAACCCTGAAACTCATCTCTTCAACATCGACATCATGAAAACACTGCCGAACAACAAGACCAAACTGGTCTGCACCATTGGCCCCGCCTCAGACTCCCAGGAGATGATTGAGCAGATGCTGCACGCTGGCATGAACATAGCCCGTCTCAACTTCTCCCACGGTGATTTCAAGAGCCATAGAGAGGTGATCAGCAAGATCAGAGCAGCTTCTGAATGCACTGGAAAACGGGTGGCCATCATGGCAGACCTGCCGGGTCCCAAGATGCGCATCGGCAGTTTTGCTGAAGAACCCGTTGTGCTGGAAAAAGAGACCCGCTTTACCCTGACCACAGAGCCAATCACCGGCAATAGCGAGCGTGTCGCCATCACCATGATGGAACTTCCGGCAGTTGTAAAACCAGGCAATACCCTCTATCTCAATGACGGCCTGATCCAACTCCGAGTAGAAGAAGCCACGGCTACCGACATCCATTGCACCGTGGTCATGGGCGGAGAGCTCCGCTCCCGCAAGGGACTCAACATACCAGGAATCGACCTCGGCACCAGTGCCTTTACCCCCCGTGACAGGGAGTGCATGCAGTTTGCCCTGGAACATGGGGTAGACGCGGTGAGTCAATCCTTTGTTGCCACCGCTCAGGACGTTGCAGATGTTCGCAAGGCTGCATCAGAGATGGGCTTTGATCCCTTTATCATCGCCAAAATCGAACGTTCTTCGGTGCAGGAGAGAATCGATGAAATCCTGGCGGTCTCCGACGGTATCATGGTTGCTCGTGGCGACCTGGGGGTAGAGGTGCCCATCGAAGAAATCGCTGTAATTCAGAAATTCATCACCGCCCGAGCCAATCTCTTTGGCAAGCCCGTCATTACCGCCACCCAGATGCTGGAATCCATGACCCGTAACCGTCGCCCCACTCGCGCAGAATCCACCGATGTGGCCAACGCCATCTTAGACGGTACTGACTGTGTCATGCTCTCCGAAGAGTCGGCCATGGGCGACTACCCCCTTGCCTCGGTGGAGATGCTCGCCAAAATCGCCACAGCCACGGAACCAACCCGCCACCTGCGACATGCGGAGACTACCCTGAGGCCACAGTTGACAGGCAACTTTGAACAAAACACCATGGACCTCATTGCCCTCTCCATAGAACAGCTCCTGGAAAAAATTGAATCACCGGCAGCCGTACTCAGCCCCACAGCCAGTGGCTATACGGCTCGCAGCATCACTCGCTTTCGTCTGCCGGTCTGGATCCTGGCCATCACCCCCACCCACAAAACCTGCCAGGAGCTGCTCTTTTCCTACGGAGTCTGGCCCATCCATGAACAGGACCATCCTAAAGACTGGAGTGATTACGCCTGCTACTGGATAGAAACGTTTAGACTTCCTGGAAAATGTGTACTGCAGACGGAAGGACCTTCGCCTGATCATCCAACTGCCAATCATAAGATCGAGATCATCTCTCTGACAAAAGAAGACTAAAGGGTACCTTGAAAAATTAGAATTTTCGTTCAAAATTGAGGCATTAGAAAAATTTTACCGCAGGCATATGTTTGATATTCCGAGGATAAAATTTTTATCATAACGAAGAGTTTGGGCGAAAAGGCAATTTTACAAGGTGGCCTAAATCCCTGCTCTGCACAGTTACAAAGGAGACGGCTATGCCAAATAACGAAGACATGCCCTGTGACTTCACCATCTTCGGTGTTCTCGGAGACCTTTCCAGGAGAAAACTACTCCCCTCCCTCTACCAGTTAGACAAGGCAGGCCACCTCCACGCCGACACCCGCATTATCGGCGTGGCCCGCCATGATATCAGCCAGGAAGAGTTTAAGACCAAGATGGATGAGGCCCTCAATACCTTCATCAAAGAACCCCTTCTTGCAGAAGTCAAGGCCCGACTGCTGGCACGCCTGCATTATGTCCTTATCAATATCGATAAACCCAAGGACTACGCACGGCTGGCAGAGGTGACAAATCAGGAAAAACGCATCCTCGTCAACTACTTCTCCGTGGCCCCCTTTCTCTTTGACGATATCTGTAGAGGGCTGGATCACGCCGGGATCATTACTCCCGAAACTCGGGTCGTCCTGGAAAAACCCATTGGGCGTGACCTTGCCTCTTCCCAGGAGATTAACGACGTGGTCTCCAAGGTCTTTACTGAGGATCAAGTCTACCGTATCGACCACTACCTTGGCAAAGAGACGGTTATGAACCTGCTGGCGCTCCGTTTTGCCAACTCCATCTTCACCACCAACTGGGATCACAACACCATCGATCATGTACAGATCACGGTTGCCGAAGAGGTAGGGATTGAGGGCCGCTGGGGCTACTTCGACAAATCCGGTCAGCTCCGGGACATGGTACAGAATCACCTTATGCAGATTCTCACCCTGGTGGCCATGGAGCCACCTGTGAACATGGACGGAGACTCCATCCGCAACGAAAAACTGAAAGTACTCAAGGCCCTTCGCCCCATCACTCTCGACAATGTTGACAAAAAAACTGTCCGCGGACAATATTCTGCAGGATTCATCAAGGGCAGTCCGGTTCCGGGCTACCATGAAGAAACTGACGGCAACCCCCATTCCAGCACCGAGAGCTTTGTTGCCATCAAGGTGGACATAGACAACTGGCGCTGGGCAGGAGTCCCCTTTTACCTGCGTACCGGAAAACGTCTGACCACCAAACGCTCCGAGGTCGTCATCTATTTCAAACAGCTGCCCCATAACATCTTTAAAGACAGCTACAGGCACCTGCCCCAGAATAAGCTGGTGATCCGTCTACAACCGGATGAAGGCGTGGAAATTGAGATGCTGAACAAGGTCCCTGGAATCGGCAAGGGCATCAAACTGCAAAAGACCATGCTCGACCTCAGCTTCTCCGAGGCCTTTAATTCAGGTCACGTAGCCGATGCCTACGAACGGCTCATCTTAGAAACCATGATCGGCAACCAATCTCTTTTCATTCGCCGTGACGAAGTTGAACGCTCGTGGGCCTGGATCGACTCCATCCATGAAGCCTGGCAAAGATGCAACGAACCACCCAAATCTTATCCAGCCGGTTCCTGGGGACCGGTGGCCTCAGTGGCCTTACTGGCACGAGATGGAAGGGAATGGGAAGAGTGAGGGATATATTTCAGCTAAGTAGTATAACTCTGTTTTCATTGTGAGGTATTATTTCTGTGCAAAACATTCAGTTTCTTGAATTTGACAACACGCCCCGCCTGGTAAAAGAATTGAGCGAACGGATTGGTGAAATGCTGGAAGAGAGTATCACAAGCCGAGGGAAAGCGAGTCTGGCTGTTTCCGGAGGAAGCACGCCGCTACCGCTGTTTATTGCTCTTTCAGAAATTGCGCTTGCATGGGAAAAGGTCTTTATAACCTTGGTGGATGAACGCTGGGTGGACCCGGGAGCAAAGGATTCCAACGAGCGACTGGTGCGGGAAAACCTGTTACAGGCAATGGCAGCAGAAGCCAGGTTTATTGGCATGAAGACGCCGGACGCATCGGCCAGAGCAGGTGAAGACTCCTGCACGGCAGCCCTGTCTAGTATCCCACTCCCTTTTGATGTCTTGATCCTGGGCATGGGAAATGACGGCCATACGGCCTCGCTTTTTCCTGGAGCGGACCGTCTTTCCGAGGCCGTTGCTCTGGATAGTGGAAAACTCTGCATGGCTATTTCCCCACCCGTGACCCCACATGAACGAATGAGCCTGACCCTGCCCGCCATCCTGAACGCTCGAGAGATCATCCTGCATATCAGCGGCAAAGAAAAACAGGCTACCTATACAAAGGCCTGCCTCCATGAGCCTGCAGAAGAGATGCCGATTCGATATATTTTAACCCAAGCCCAGGCCCCGGTGACTGTTTACTGGGCCCCCTAACAGAGGCTTAAAGTTCTCCAGTTTCCTCATTCCCCCGCTGAACTGTTCTATTAGAGGAGAAAATCAATGCACAATGTAGTCAAGAAAGTTACCGAACGAATCGTTGCCCGCAGCAGTGAGACGCGGCAATCCTATCTGCAGCAGATTGAAGAGACGAAAGCTCCACAGCCCTTTCGTCATCGCCTCCCCTGCTCCAATCTGGCTCACGACCTGGCGGGCGCCACTTGGAAAGAGAAAAAGGGCTTTCTCGATCTGAAGAAGCCTAATATTGCGATCATCTCAGGCTACAATGATCTTCTCTCCGCCCACCAACCCTATGGTGATTACCCTCCACTTCTCAAAGAGGCTGTAACCAAGGCTGGTGGCACCTGCCAGTTTGCCGGAGGCGTACCAGCCATGTGCGACGGAGTGACCCAGGGAGAGCCGGGTATGGATCTGAGCCTGGTCAGCCGGGATGTGATCGCCATGTCCACCGTCATCGCTCTTTCTCACAATGTGTTTGACGGGGCTCTGCTCCTCGGCATCTGCGATAAAATCCTGCCCGGGCTCCTCATGGGCGGGCTCCAGTTCGGTCACCTGCCCATGCTCCTGGTACCGGGCGGGCCTATGAAATCCGGACTTCCCAATAAAGAGAAAGCCAGGGCCAGGGAACGTTTTGCACTCGGTGAAATCGACCATGCCAAGATGCTTGACTTCGAGTGCCAAGCCTACCACAGCCCAGGCACCTGTACCTTTTATGGAACAGCCAATTCCAATCAACTCATGGCAGAAATGCTGGGCATGCATCTGCCCGGTTCTTCCTTTGTCAATACCGGAACCACCATTCGCGAACAGCTGAACCAGGCTGCCGCCGCCAGAGTCACCACCATAAGCGCACAGTCCAGTGAATACACCCCCATTGGTCATGTAATCAGTGAAAAATCTGTAGTCAACGCCATTGTCGGCCTTATGGCTTCCGGTGGCTCAACCAATGAAACCATCCACTTGGTGGCCATTGCCCGTGCTGCCGGCATCATGATCAACTGGGATGATTTCAGTGATCTCTCCGACATCAGCCCCCTGCTGGTCCGCATCTATCCCAATGGTGCAGGCGACATCAACTCCTTCCAGGAATCCGGCGGTATGGCTGCACTGATCAAAGAACTCCTGGATAACGGTTTCCTGCACGAGGATGTGCTGACCGTGGCCGGCAAAGGCCTTGAACGCTACACCAAGGTCCCTGAAATTCAGGACAAAAAGCTGATCTGGGAAAAAACCAGTGAAGGCA
>JAQYVF010000196.1 GCA_030145625.1 Desulfocapsa sp.
ACAATAGGCAAACTTGCTGAAATTAACAGCAGTCTTTCTGGTACTGCCATGGATATGCAGAGGAGTACCGTGTTGTTACGTCAGGCTGTCGGATATCTAATAGATGCAGCAGAGCCGCAGGGTGATGGTGACTACATAGTCCCTGGCGAATCTGTTGAGGACCTGAGAGAGTTACTGACTGGTTGCCGTGGTGAGGTGATATGAAAGATAACGATAAATACATCTGTAGCAAATGTAGAAACGAAATAGACAGGGATGATGCCGAGCGTGTTGGCCTGGTGTTCTATTGTTCTGGATGCATCAAATTGCATTTCGATGATGGTGATGATGATGTCGACTTGCAAACACTTGTTGGTAATGCCGGTGCATCATGTTGATTCGCTTCTTTTCCCTTGCCCCCCTGTTCCCCCTTGCCCCCCTGCGTGACGTGTCCGAGCAGGATAATTACCTCATAAAAACAACATTTCGGGCCATCAAGACCAATAAGGCCACGGGTCCTCCTGGGTGATCAAATACAATACGGTTCGAGCTACCGCGCCATTTGGTCGGCTGTGATTTTTTTATTTGGATGGCAAATTGGCAAAGTTGGAACGATCTGAAATTTAATAAAAAAAATTGATATGAGTGATGACGATATAGCGAAGCAAGTGCAGGATCGGGCTGATGAATTGCTCGGGGAGGAATCTCCGGAAGAGCTGGATTCTGATTTTGTTCGTGAATGTATAGAAAGCAATGTTCGTGGAGATGGTTGTTTGTATGCCACCATCAATCGTGATAGGTGCCTGCGGAACAATACTCCTCCAAAGGATAAGGAGTGGTACTGGTGGAACGGGCATGTCTGGGAAAAAGATAATTTTGAAAAAACGAAAAACGCTGTTGAGCCCTGTGCCCTGGAGTATAAAAAAATTTCAGATTCCCTCGCCAAGGAGATAGAGGAAGAGGAAATTGATGATAAGAAGCATCCTGACTATTGGAAGGTTACCTATAAAAAAAAGGTAGATTCCAGGGTGGACAGGTTGCGAGGCCCTGGAGCAGAGCAGGCCATGAACTGGTCGACTGTGGTTGACCCATCGATGGCCTGCCTCGAGGAAGATTTTGATAATCACCCGTGGCTACTTCCTGCGCCTAACGGAGTGATTGATCTTCGCACCAGAGCTCTCACCAGGGGAAATCCAAGTGACAGGCTCACCAGGTCAATCAAAGTAGAATATGACCCACGCGCTGAGTATGACCTCTGGCTCAAAACAGTGGAGGAGATTTGCGGTGGAGATAAAGAGGTTGCCGCTTTCCTGAAACGCTCATTCGGCTATGCGATCACCGGGTTCAGCCATGAGCAGTATATCTGGGTCTTCACAGGCCCAGGCCGGAACGGCAAGGGCGTTCTCTTTAATATGATCAGCCAGGTGATGGGACCTTATTACCATGAGATAAACCGTGGAATGATCCTGGAACAACGAAACGAGCCTCCACCAAACGCAGCCTCAGAGCATAAATACAGCCTCTTTCGCAAACGTCTCATTGTCGGGGCCGAGACAAATAAGGGGCAAAAGATTGATGATGGTGCGGTGAAAGGCCTGACAGGTGAGGATATTATCAACTGCAGGCGGAATTTCATGGGGGAAATCAATTTTCTACCAACCCACACCCTTTTTATCCACACAAATCATATGCCATATGGTCTGACCAAAGATTTTGCATTGATCAAACGACTGTGGAAAATAGAACTGCCCAACATGTACGTCGACGATGTTGCCGCCGAACAGAAGAAATATCCCGCTAAAGCAGAGATGTTTAAACAGAAAGACGGTGACCTTAAGAAAAAACTGCAGACACAGCTGCCTGGGATACTGCGGTGGCTGGTGGAGGGATGTGCGGAATGGCAGGAACGTGGCCTGGATCCCCCGCAATCAATCAAAGATGCTGTCGCAAAATTGGCAGATGAGGAAGATTACGTTGGTGCATTCCTCAAAGACTGCCTGACCAACCATAAAGATCAGCCGGATCTGCGCCTCTCATGCAAGGAGATGTACAAAGTGTTCCAGTGGTGGCGCAGTCAAAATATAGATATTAACGACAAGAAAATACCGGCAATGAAGACGATCAATAAGGAGATCCGTGAGCGTGGCCACCTGGTCGACAAAATAGGTGGGGTCACCTACATTTTCGGCCACTCAATCAACCTGGAGGTGGTGAAGGCTGTGCAAAAATACGACCCAAATGAGCGTTAAGTCATGAAGTCCTGGGCTACTCCTGCACAAGTCTTGCCAGTAACGTTTTAGAATAATTAACAAAAAATCACAATCAGGAGTAAAGGACTAAAAATCCCGCGTTACGCATGAGACTAAATAAACAACAAACCACGTTTTCTTCTTATGCATTACACATACATTTTTAATCATTTAATCATGATATTAAAATAATATATTTAAAAACAAATAGTTAAGTCCAGGACTTGACTAGGACTTAACTAGGACTTCAGGACTTGATAAAAAATCAGGACTGAATGGCCATAAAAAGAGAAAAACGAACCATGAATCACATCCTGAAAGAGATAGCATCCAAATACAATCTCAAGCGCAAGTCCGGTCGCTGGGCGGGACCATGCCCGAAGTGCAACGGTTCATCCAAGTCCGACAAATTCACAATCAAGGATGACGGCGGCTACAAGTGCTATAGCTGCGATTTCAAGGGCGATATCATCACCTGGCTGCGAGAAATGGAGGGGATGAGTTGTCCGGAGGCATTTCAGGAAGCAGATCTGGACTGTACCCGCACCAGCTGTCCGGTTTATGGAAAATGCAGGATGGGAGACGGCAGCGGGAGCACTGCACCGAGAAGAAGGAAAGCCCTGAGCCCGCTTCCCCCCTCTGAAAAAAACAGTCTTCCGATTGCAGATCCATCGGATCCACATCCAGCCTGGGCCACCTGGGCATCCACCCAGGTGGAAAAAGGGATGGAAAAAATCAAAAAGCAACCGGCTGTCCTTAATTGGCTGGCCGAGCGTGGCCTTGATGCGATCGCAATTGCCAGATTCCGCATCGGCTGGCTTGATCATGATCAGCGTGTCGACCGTGAATCTCTGCATCTGCAAATCAAGGAAGATGGAAAAACAAAATTATGGGTACCGGGAGGATTGCTTATTCAGATCCCCTCTCCAGGTGGAGCTGTGAACAGAATCCGTGTCCGACGCACTAAACAGGCCAGGGAAAAGTTTCTCCATGACCTGAAATATCTCTGGATCCAGGGAAGCGGTAGCAGGCCACTGATTATCAGGCCTGCAGCTGGCGAAAAGTGCAGAGGGGTGGTCATCATCGAAACTGAGCTGGATGCCTTTGCAATTGCTGCAGCGCACCATCAGGTGATGGTGATTGGTATCGGTACGGTGCTAGGACCACTGCCACCAGATGTGCTTGAGGAGATAGCGTCCCTGGCCACCATCCTTGTTGCCCTGGATGCGGATCCTAAAAAAGCAGGGAAACAAGGTCCTGGTCCTGCAGCTGCTGCCACATGGCTTGGTCAATTCAGGCATGCACGTTACTGGCCGGTCCCTACAGGGAAGGATCCTGGCGAATATGCCGCAGCAGGTGCCTCTCTTTTTGACTGGATCGAGGCAGGGCTTATCCCGGAGATTACCTCTCCACCACCATCATCGTCCCAGGACTTGCCTGTTTCTCCTGATTGCAATCGACAGGGGGGGGCGGGGTGCGAAGAAATATCTCCTGAAAACAATATGAATGGGGAATCACGAATAATAACCTTGAAAGATGGGCGGGAGTTCCATGTTACCGAAAGCCAAGAACTGTGGAATCAGCTGGTAGCAGAGGAAAAAACGGTCTTTTCCGAGAACGAACTCCTCCGGCTGCAGGCGGCCTGTGCAGAATGTGATGCAGAGGGTGC
>JAQYVF010000129.1 GCA_030145625.1 Desulfocapsa sp.
ATCATTCTGACTTTTCAATAAGATGTTGTGGTTCAGCTTTTGCTGGTTGAGTTACTTGGTTTGTTAGGAGGATGGGTAGGGTGACTAGTTCTGTGGAGGCTGTAATGAGTTATGCGGTTGTGACGATATGAGTGGGATTTGCGGGTTTTTTGAGAGAAAAGAGAAAAGAGCGGAAGCTGAGCAGCTTTATAGGATGGCAGCTTCTCTTGATAGGCGTGGTCCTGATGGAAAAGGGTATTGGAATGATAGTCAGGTTGCAATGGCTAATCTTCTTTTGTGGACCACGCCTGAATCGAAGAGTGAACAGCTTCCCCTGTTAGACAATGAACGTGGGCTGGTACTTGTTTGTGATGCCCGCATTGATAATCGATCTGATTTGGTATCCGAATTTGGTTTTTCGGCATCGGAAAAGGAATGTATTCCTGATAGCCTTTTTATCATGGAGGCATATAAAAAATGGGGGAGTGATTGTCCACGTCATCTTCTTGGTGATTATGCCTTTGTCATCTGGGATAGTGTGCCAAAGAAAATGTTTTGTGGCAGAGACCATTTGGGCGCTCGGCCTTTCTATTTTTTCCTTTCCGAGACTGTTTTTGCCTTTTCTTCAGAGATTAAGGCCTTATTTTCCATTCCTGAACTTGAGGCTCGTGTCAATGAAGCAAATATTGCTGATTTCCTGCAGCGTATTTCCAGTGATACCGGTAGTACCTGTTTTAAGGATGTGTACCGCTTGCCTCCTGCTTCAACCCTCTTGGTTGAGGTCGGTGATGTCCATGACGAGATATATTGGAAGACTGATCCTGAGAATCGCCTGCCTGTTGCTGCAGATGAAGAGTATGCTGAAGAATTTTTACGCATTTTTACTGAATCGGTTCGTTGCCGGCTTCGAAGTGCATACCCGGTTGGCTGCACTTTAAGTGGCGGTCTTGACTCATCGAGCATTGCCTGTGTCGCTCGTAATATCCTCGCTGAGCGTGGTGAGAAGCTGCACACGTTTTCTGCAATTTTTCCTGGATTGTCTGGTGAAGATCGAGGGAAGATTGATGAACAACGGTATCAGCAGGCAGTGATTAATCAAGGAGGATTCGTTCCTCATCCGTTCAGGGCGGATCTCCTTGATCCTGTTGCGAACCTGGGGCAATATCTTCAATCTTGTGAAGAACCTTATTTTGCTCCCAACCTTTTTTTGCTTGATGAAGCCAATCGATTGGCTCAGGAGAACGGCGTTCGAGTCATGTTGGATGGACTTGATGGGGATTCGGTAGTCTCCCATGGGTATGAGCGTTTGCACGGGCTTGCTTTCAGTGGCCGCTGGTTTACCTTGATTCGAGAAATTATTAAACTTGCAGAGCGACAGGGCGTGGGGAGGAAATCGATGTTGAAGAGACGTCTGTATCGTCCCTATTGTCGTGAGCCTCTTGCCCACGTCTGGCATATGTGCAAATCCTACGCAAAACCTGGGTGGAATTTCTTACCTTTGATCAATAAGGAGTTTGGGCTTAAAGCAGGCCTTGACCAGAGATTGAATACAAGGCTTGGCTTTTTGGATGGTCCTTTTAAGGCGCATCATCTGGTTCTCAGCGGTCCTCTGCAAACCAAGGGATTGGAATTGCAAAACTGTCTGGCCGCATCTTTCAATCTCAACTGTTGCTCGCCTTTCTATGACCGACGTTTGATGGAGTTTTGCCTGGCCCTGCCGCCTCACCTGAAATTACAACAGGGCTGGGGAAGGTATGTCTTGCGGAAGAGTATGGGGGGGATTCTTCCGGAAGAGATTCGATGGCGACCGGATAAGGGGAACTTGAGCAATGCTTTTTCAGCTGGTTTGTTGTTCCACCATGGGGGTGATATTGGGCAGTGGATCCAGTGTCGAGAGGGTTTTTTGGGTCAGGTTCTGCAGAAAGAGGTACTTATGAAGGGGTTTGATGATTTTACCGAAGACCCGCTTCAGTGTTCAGGATTTTTACTCAATCTCTACTGTGCTCTGGTCCTGCAGGGTTGGCTAAATACCTTTAAGCAGTGGAAATCTTCTTCGTGAAAAACATCATACTGTAGATACGATTTTGTGTTTCAAATTACTGTTGATGGAAGGTGTATCTTGTGTGACATTGTGGTAAATTGACGATATTTCAGCTCTTTGTGTGGTGCTACATGTCTTGGATAGGAATGGAAATGGTTGTTGATGGCGATTTTACTTGTAATTGAATAACGTTTATGATACTCATTCACTATAGTTCCTTTAAGAGAGTGGTGATTATTACTAAAAACATACAAGGTGAAGTCCATGAAAAAAACTCATCGGAAGCCAGTGTTTAAAGAATGGAAGAAACCAGTTATTACGCAGTATGGAACAATCAAGAAATTAACTAAGGCTGGCGGTGGTCCTGGTCAAGGTGGTCCTGACCAAGGTAGCAATAAGACAGGTGGTAGTGTTGCTGATGTCTTTGGTGGTTTCTGTAGCTAGTCGTTTGTACGCTATTTGAGGGTGTAGGTTTTAAGAAGCTTCCTGTGAGGGGGAAACACTCAGCTTTGCATGGGGTTTGTTGTGTCAAGGCCGTGTTTAGTTGTGAAAACAGGTGAGCGGGAGCGACCAAAATTATTGACCTATACCTGCTTCGGGCTTACCTTGCTGTCTCCCATTGAACTTCTCTTGCTCATTAGTTCAGAAGAAGGGAAGGACACAGTCTCAATTCGTACCATTTCCCCGGCTTGTCTTCCCGCAAACACGCCAATGGTCGCTTTGTCCGAAGATGACGGGCAGACTGAAATAATTCTCAACTCTCCTGGTGTAGGAAGGTTTGTTCTCCGTAACGGGGGTGATATAGCAATCCAACCTGACATCCCAGCACCAGGCACTCCTTTTTATCATTTTTTTCTCACCGGCTCTGTCTTGAGCCTTCTTCTGTATCAACGTGGTAATCTTGTCTTGCATGGAAGTGTTGTTGAAACAGGTGGGCAAGCTGTTGCTTTTTTGGGACATTCCGGTGCAGGAAAGTCTTCCATTGCGGCAGCATGTGTTGAGCAGTGAATGGGGCGTTGATAGAGAAAATAAGACCACATGCCTTACTTTGTGGCGCATCGCGATTTTTTCCTTAACCTGTCCCCCCCCCCACATACACAACTGAAGAAAACCTGCGGGCTGTAGATTGTATGCTGGTCGCCTCCAATCATAGCTACTGCGATTATTCCTTTTTCCCGAAACTATCCGCCTTCCATCTTCTATATTCAAAAACTAGAAAAACAATTCCAACCCCGGCCATATCGATCATTACATCTGTGAATAGAGGTGTGCGTCCATCAGCGTAAAACTGGATCATTTCACTTGCGCAGGCGAGTAAAGAAAGTTTGCAGAACAAGTGTAGGCGTGGCGTTTGTCCCTTGAGGAGAAGGAGTAGAGTGAGGAAGGCGAAAAGTGAGAAGTGGGCAATTTTGGTGATATCTACATCTGGCAAACCCATGGATAACGAGGGCAGGTCTGTCAGTTCAAGAATGGAGTGTCTGATAGGGCCGGAAATAATTTTGGTTTCATGGATAATGTCATCTTTTATTTCATTTTTAGTTTTTCCTGGTATGGCTGTCCCTATAAAGATAGCAGCAACTGTGACGACGGCCAGAATTTCATAGTACAATTTTTTTTGTGCCTGGATTTCAGGAAGGAAGAGCAATGAAATAAAGATAAACCAGAGTCCGGTTATGAGCCATTTACACCAGATGTATATCGTGGTTTCATGAGCTTCATGCAGGGAGAGATTTCTGATACTAAACTTTCCTGGACTGTGATTTAACTGCAGGACAACACGATAGGAAGAACATACAGGTGACAGGGTAAATATTTTACTGTAATGCTGCCAGGGGTGCGTTCCGCTTAACGAGGCAACATTATGTTGAAGCTGGTAGTTGGCCTTACCCTCAATATATTGAACTAACAACAATCGTGCTTTATTCCATCCCTTTTCTCCAGGTGATACCGAGTCTGTGGCTAACTCGGCACTGAGCAACAATTTTTGAGTTTTTCCAGAGCAGCTTCTTTCTTGAAATATGGCCGCAGTTTCATGCATGTTCTCTGAGTAAAGGTTCAGTGTGTTTTGAGTTACAGTAAGAGCTGCGTTGTCAGGAATTTGTTTTTCCCAATATTCTTCATTTGTTGCGAAAACATGATTAGACAGAAGTTGTTCTTTTGTAGGAACATACTTATCCAATAAGAGATTGCTGCATAGCGTAAGCAGCGTGAGGAGAACGAAAAAAAAGAGTAAGGGGGAGGTTTTCAAGGAAGGTGTGAGTCGTAGATTTTTAAGGTGTCGCTACTTTTTGATAGAGTCAGGGGATAATGTAACTGATCAACCTGTTATGGGCATCTGTGAGATGGATAATTTTTTGCTGATTACTACTTAATCTTCAGCTTATTTCGATGTCATTCCCGCGGCGGGAATCCAGAGTGTTTGGCAAGATCTGTTATATCCCCGCCTACGCGGGAATGACCTTGTCGCAATGGAATAATGGTTGGATATATAAAATATTGCCTGGGGTGATTCTTGTTTGGCTGAGTTTGAATGGTAATCATATATTTTTTCGTGAATCCGCCAGGTGGTTCCTTTGTGCTTCAATTGTCATGTGACTGAAAGAGAGATAATGGACAAATTGAAGTCAACAAATGTTACGAGCAGTGATACAGTGTAGCATAATCATAGTCTTTGTCCCTGTTCTAAGCGGACAGCCCGTAATGGAAAATATGATCGAAATTGGATTGTAGAGGGTCAAGCAGATAATGTAAATAGATATATTCACAGATTTTACGCGGATTTTATCAGGTGTTGTAAGTGTAAAGTTTGCATTGCAGCAAATTGGAATGTAATGCAGTGTGTGTTTCCAACTTTACCCCTTGAGGTAGTAGATGAGATGCTCGCTGTCCCTGATTTTTCCTGGAATAGTCTGATGGTCCATTGCAACCGGAGTAAAAAATAGCGATGAGTGGCATATGCGGTATCTATAGAAGAAATGGCTATTCTGTTGATCCAGAACAGTTTGATGGGATGATGGCTGAACTTCGTCGTCGTGGTCCTGATGGGGAAGATGTGTGGCGAAATGAGGCAGTGGCGTTGGGTAGTCAATTGTTATATACCACGCCGGAATCTAAGTACGAAAAACTTCCTTTGGTTGATCGGGAAACAGGCTTGGTCCTTTGCTGCGATGCTCGTATCGATAATCGAGTCGATCTGCGCCGAGAGCTTGGTCTGTCAAACAGCAATCAGGGCCAAATCCCTGACAGCCATTTTATCCTGGCTGCTTATAAAAAATGGGGGGAAGATTGTCCGCGTCATCTTATAGGTGATTATGCCTTCGTGATCTGGGATGAAAGGCTGCAGCGTCTTTTTTGTGCACGTGACCACCTTGGCGCAAGACCGTTTTATTATTTTCTTTCTGAAAATATCTTTGCCTTTGCTTCGGAGATGAAGTCCCTGTTCGTTGTCTCTCAGGTACCCAAGAGAATCAATGAGCCGGCTGTTGTCGATTTTTTGCAGCGTATAACCGATAATACCCACGAAACCTTTTATCGAGATATTTATCGTCTAAAACCGGCAACAACATTAACCGTTCAGCCTGAACGGATCAGTGAACAAAGATACTGGCAACCGGATCCGACTCGTCGTTTACCCAAAGCAACGAACGAGGAGTACGCGGAACAGTTTTGTGAACTGTTCACCGAGGCTGTTCGCTGTAGGTTGCGAAGCGCTTATCCCGTCGGGTGTACTCTGAGCGGCGGGTTGGACTCTTCTAGTATTGCCTGTGTCGCCAGAAATATCCTGGCCGAGCGTGGCGAAAAACTGCACACGTTCTCTGCAGAGTTCTCTGGCTTGCCTGAAAGCGACTTACCAAAGATAGACGAACGTTGTCATCAGCAGGCGGTGATCGATCAGGGTGGTTTTGTTCATCACCCCTACCGGGGGGACCTCTTGCCACCTTTGCAGCGTCTTCCGCAGCATCTGGAGTTGATGGATGAACCTTTTTTTGGGCCTAATGTGCACCTTGGGGATGAGGCAAATCGTTTAGCCAGGGAGCAGGGAATCCGTGTAATGCTGGATGGGCTGGATGGCGACACGGTTGTTTCCCATGGCTATGAAAGGCTTAACAGTTTGTTTTATACTGGCCACTGGGTAAGCCTGGTAACTGAGGTCGCAAAAATTGCCAAACGGCTAAGAATAAGCCGAAAGGAGTTGTTTAAGTCTCTTGTTTTTCGCCCTTATTTTCGGGAACCCATAGCCCACCTCTATCGCCAGATAAAATCGACTTTCCGGCCAGGATGGAACTTTGAGCCCATTGTGAATCCGGATTTTGGCAAAAAATGGGGGCTGCATCTGCGCACCCGTCCTCAGCTTGATTCGTTTAAAAGGCCTATATCCATACATGCCCGTTATCTGGTTTCCCCTATGCAGACAACATCCCTTGAGATGGTGACTCGTTTAGCGACACCTTTTCATATTGAACCCCGGTCTCCATTTTATGATCGGCGGCTGATGGAGTTTTGTCTGGCCCTGCCGGCGGAAGAGAAATTGCAGGATGGCTGGGGCAGATTTGTTCTGCGTCGAAGTATGGAAAATGTCTTGCCTAAGTTGATCCAATGGAGGCCGGATAAGGGCGATTTGAGTTTTGGATTCGCCAGAGGGCTTCTGGGTTTTCATCAGGGGGAACTGGAAAAGATGGTGAATAATCCGAACTCATTTATGGCAGGCGCAATACAGAAAAAGGTGCTGGAAGATGATTTGGCAGAGTTTTTGGCTGACCCAATTGCAAAGGCAAGAAATTCACTTGATCTATATTGCGCATTTGTCATAAATTCTTGGCTGAATACGGCCAAGATGCTGACAAAGCAATAGATAATGAGAATCAATCTTTTTCTTGTCTGTACCTCCTGTTTGTGATAATCTGGTTGTGAAATGGAAGCCATTTTGCCAAAGCAATATCAGGCAGGGAGAGTTTGTTGGCTGTGTTGTATGCATGAAATTTTAGCCGAAGGAAACACGTATGAAAAACTGTAACCAAGATGTGAAAAAAAAAGAATGGAGCCCCCCTAAACACACCATCCACGGTGATGTGAAGAATATAACCATGTATAACCAACAGCGCATGGCTGCTGATAATCCTCAGGGGCCCGGAGTCCCTGCAACTCACGGGCCGTCAGCATCGTAAGGTAGGTGGATTGCGGCAACGGTATGCCTCGTTATAGCTGTTTTGGTATTGATCTGTTGTCCGCTGTTCCTCTGGCTCTGCTGGAGAGTCAAAAAAAAAGACTCGGTAGAAGTTGTTGTTACCCTTGTCGAAGCGGCAGACTTTTTAATGGAAAAACCCTTTCTTTCTTTATCGGAAGATAATGGTTTTGCAAAGATAGTCCTGTCGGCCCCAGGAGTTGCTCAGTTCACTATCCGTACGGGAAAAGAGGTTACTGTCCAGCCGGATCTGAATAGCAACTCCTTAATGATCCCTCTCTATCTGACGGGCTCGGTCTTGAGCCTGTTCCTTCGGCAGCAGCACTCATCTAGCTTCTCCAGCATACCATTCCCAGCCGTTATGGGGAGAATGGCGGCCCCCAGCAATTCCGTCAGCTGACCACCCTGTTACGTTATATTCCTGTGTTTGTCTTCCGTAGATCGAAGAACCTGAGTCGACTTCATCTGGCTGCCTTGCCCTGATATTTTTAAGGTGGCCTTAAGAGTTGTTGATCGGTAGAGAGGGGAGTTCCTGGTACCGATCCAGGTCTTGAAGGCAGCCAATAATTGTGGCACCTTCCAGGCTCAACCAGGCATGGGCTTCAAAAGTATTCTGTTGATCACGCGCCACACCGATATGCAGTTTGGTTTTATGGCCGTAACTGGAAAAGAGAATCTGTCCTGCCAGGGCATTGGAGAGACAGGTAGAGCCGGGGATGAAGTGGCTGGCGATGCGAATCAGCCTGGCCATACGGGCAGGAGAGACTGGGCCGGGGCTGGCTGGCAGGTTGGTTTGGGAAAGGGATTGAACACGATGAAACAATTCCTGTATCGGAATGGTTCGAAGGTGGATTCGGTATACTGCCAGCAGATAAAGAGCATGGAAAAAGAGTTTCTTTTCAGCAACCGGCAGACGGATAAATTTAAGCAGCTGCTTCATACTGTATTGTAATCAGCTTATTGTCGGCAAGATCTTTTAGAAAAGACAGTACGTCTGTTCTGCACGCATCTTCCGGTACATCGTATTCTTCCATTATTTTCTGGCAGAGGTTGGAAAAAGTTATCGGCTGTTCGAGCAGGTTCCAAATGGAAGTGCCAACTGCATCCAGGCCGCTGTATACTCCGGAAGCCATGTCAAGGATCACGGTTTCACCTTCCAGTTCAGTCGATATATTCTTTTTTTCGCGACACAGAAGAAGGGTACCCAGTATATCGTTATTAAGAGATAAAATGTCAATATTCGTCATAGGATAGCCCTTGGTTAAGTCGCTGCATCTGGTTTTCATTAAAAATGACAATTCATAACAAACTATAAATGAGACGGCCAGAGAAGTAAAGAGGTAGGGCGGCTGATTCTATATAGGAATTTCTATAGGGATGGCAAAGTTCTCTCGAAGTTTGTCTTTCAAAATTTCTTAGGCCTTGGTGTCACCATGGCCTAAGATGATTTTTATTGTTTTTGAAGAAGGATCAATACCGTTGTCTTCCTACCGAACCCCATTGTCCTGTTATCCACACTGGGCCATAGTGAGGTTGAAGGTAAGAGTGCAAGGAGTCGCGCCTTACCTGTAGGAGCGGATTCATCCGCGAATGGTGTTGGTGCGTGCCGCTTGTTTGTTTTGCAGCGTGAGGAACTGTTCGCGCCTGAAGTCGCTCTTGCTTGTGATAGAAAAATGCCTCTTTTTCAGCAGTGCAGCAAACTGAAAAAGAGGCAGGAGAGAATTGTGACTGGCAACAAATTTATTTGACAGTAACTTCACTAGCCAGCTTCTCAAGGAGCTTGGGGCCTATCCCTTTTACCGCGAGAAGATCTTGAGGGTTTTTGAACTCACCATGATCTTTACGGTATTGAACAATAGCAGCCGCTTTTTTGTCGCCAATCCCAGGTAAATCAGTCAGTGTTGTTTTGTCTGCCGTGTTGATGTTTACAGCAGCCAAGGCAACGTTGACTGTGAGAAAGAGGGTGGTTAGGAACAGAGCAATAATTTTTTTCATAAGTCTTCTCCTTGAGAAAAATAGGTTAGGTCCAGATAATTTCGGACAAGTAACCTAACAACATACTGATTTTTTGCATGAAGGTAAATAGGTAGAAATACCTAATTTAAACAAAAATGACGCTTTTTGTGTGTTATGCTGTCTCGGCCTGGAGTGAGGCTTCTTCTGCAGAGGGGAGAGGTTGGCTTCTGTGATTATTTTGCGTGTCCAGCTTTTTCAGGAGGGGTGCCAGCGCACCTGACATTACTGAGCAGGCATTAATGAAGGATGATGCCTCGTTCTCGGAGTTCGGTAACGATGGTGTTGACA
>JAQYVF010000056.1 GCA_030145625.1 Desulfocapsa sp.
GATCCTCATGGATCTCTCCATGCCGGCAGTTGATGGCTATGAAGCCACGCACTCCATTCGCGAGCATGGAGAATGCAAAACAGTTCCTATCATTGCGGTATCTGCAAATGTCGATAGTGACGGCGCCATTGAACAACAGTGTATCGAGGCAGGTTTCAATGCATACCTCCCCAAACCTATCAACATCGAAAAATTACGTTCCATTCTTGCGCGCTATCTGCTTACGGAACAAGAAGCCCCGAACCCGGAAGAAACCGACCTCTTGTTTCCAAAGCAAAAAAAGATATCGACACTCTTTGCACTGGCACAGGTTGGCGATATCATATCCATTCGCAAGACACTGAAGGAGTTAAAAGACAGCAAGGATGGTCACCGTTATCCCCGGTTCATCAAAAAGGTTGAAGAGTTGCTTGAGGACTTTCACTTAGAGGAACTTGAAGAGTTGCTCTATAACGAACTGGAGCACGACTGAACATTCACATTCCAATATCGTAAGATGATTCTCCTACATCTGAGAAAAAAATGACTGACATCTTTTCCCAGGATACTGTTCTTGTTGTTGATGACCAGCCTGCCAACCTGAAAGTTCTTCTCACAGTTCTTCAGGAAGCGGATTTTCATGTCCTCATTGCTGACAGCGGCAAACGAGCACTGCAACTGGTTTCCAGGAAACGCCCGGACATTATCCTCCTTGACGTCATGATGCCCGGCATTGACGGATTTGAAACCTGCCGCCGCCTCAAAAAAGACCCGGCAACCAGCACTATCCCGGTTATCTTCATGACCGCTCTCAACAGCCTCGATGACGAACTGCACGGATTTGAGGCCGGCGGGGTAGATTATATCACCAAACCATTCCATCAGCAGAAAGTGCTGGCCCGACTCAGGGCCCATCTGACCATCCAACACCAACAACGCATAATCGTAGAGAAAAAAGAGCAACTGGAACAGGCACTAGGGGAAATCAAACAACTCAGCGGCATTCTGCCCATCTGCTGCAGATGTAAAAAGGTACGTGACGATGACGGCTACTGGCAACAGGTAGAACTGTATATTACAGAACATAGCGATGCCGAATTTACACACGGATTTTGCCCAGATTGTTATGGAGACGAAATAGAACGGATCGCAACACACCAAAAAGAACTTGAAAAGCAAAAGAAAAATCAGGAAAGCAACACGCTCCCATAACAACAAACACCCCTTTTGCACCCCTGATTCAACAAAAATTATTCACTCTAGGGTACCTTGAAAAAATAGAATTTTCGTTCAAACTCGAGGCATGAGAAAAATTTTACCGCAGGCATATATTTGATATTCCAAGGATAAATTTTTTTCCCATAACGAAGAGTTTGGGCGAAAAGGCAATTTTGCAAGGTGGCCTCTAACCTTGCCGGAATACATTCCAGAATTTACGAAGCGAAGTGCTAAGAGAGTAAGGCCTCCTGAACGCTCAAGCCAATCTGACGCAAGGTATATGGTTTTTTTATAAATGTCTTTGCGCCAAGAGCCTGGACCTTTTTCACTTCCTCATTTTCTGAAAAACCACTGGCAACAATGGCCTTCTGCCCTGATCGAATCCTGTTGATTCCCTCATAGGTTCTCCGTCCATTCATACCCGGCTCCATGATCATATCAAGTACGATAAGGTCCGGCTCATTCACACGAACATACTCCACTGCCTTCTCTCCCGATTCCACACAATCCACCTGGTAACCAAGGTGAGTCAGCAGCTTTTTTGCTATATCCCGCTGCTGCTCCTCGTCATCAACAACAAGAATCTTCTCTCCATTTCCCTGCAGACCTGCAATATCCACTGGTTCAGTTTTGCCCGTCATCCTGGTCCGAGTGGCAGGGAAGTAGAGGGTAAAAACAGTTTTCTCTTTATGACTTTCCACAAAAATAGTCCCGCCATGATCCTGAACACTATTCCAGACCACGGTAAGTCCCAGACCAGTGCCGCTCTTGCCCATAACCTTCTTGGAATAAAAGGGCTCAAAGATATGCTTCAGATCCTCTTCCCCAATGCCGGGACCGTCATCGACAATGGAAAGCACCACATACTCACCCTTTTCCATTGCCTGAGGCTCTTCCAGAGCTTGGTCAATATAGTAATTGCGGGTGGTAACCCAGACATGTCCCTTTTTCCCTACAGCCTCAGTGGCATTGGTGATGAGGTTCATTAAGCATTTATTCACATGAACAGGGGAACAGGAAATATCAAGCAGTTCCGCATCAAAATCAAGAATACACTCAACACCCTGATGACGGAAATGCAATTGGCTATATTCGGGAGAGTTGAGATAGGACTGAATTAAGGTATTCAAATTAGCATTCTTTCTGGCAGCGGCAACACCACGGGCAACGGTAAGCAAATCTGCCACAACATCAGCGGCCCGCTTCCCTGAATCATGGATAGCTTCCAAGGGCTTGCGCAAATCGCTGTCTGGAGGAATCTTCATGAGCAGCAGTTCCGGATAGCTGACAATGCCGGAGAGGATGTTGTTCAGATCGTGAGCCACGCCACCGGCCATCACCCCAATCATCTCCATCTTCATAGATCGATGGAGTTTCTCCTGCATCGCTTCCTCTTTACTCACATCAATAAAAAAGAAAAATTGATATTCCAGCCCATGGTATTCAAAGTAACTGACAAAAATATCCACTGGAAGAGTAGAACCGTCCTTACGTCTGTGTGTGCGCCTCATGGAAAGGGAATTCCTGTTGTCTGAGGTATTCACCAGCCACTCTCCCCACGCTTCTTCGGTAAGTTCCACATCAATATCCCCAATGCTGAGCTCACACAGTTCTTCATGACTGTAGCCCAGAAGATCGGTGGACGCCTTGTTTGCATTGATAATGAGCGTCTCTGCTAAGGTCTTGCCGTTAACAACCCAGAGGATGGGAAATGCGCAGGACTCCACGGCATATTGGGTAAAAAGCAATTGCCGCTCGGTCTGTTGGAGCTGCTCTGACTGTTGCGAAATCTGCTGGTTCTGTTTTTCCAGCTGCCTGGAATATTTTCTGAGAGTGAAATTTCGATAGAGAAGAAGGGCAAGACCAATCCCAACAAAAATCATGACCTCCCAGAGGATCTTATAATCACGACCATGCACATACTTGACTGATATCCAACGGTTGAAAATGCGCTGTGAATCTTCCCGGTCAATTGTGGCAATGGCCTTATCAAAGATAGAGAGAAGCAGGGGTTCATCATTTCGGGTGGCTACTCCAAGCTCCCATCGCTCATCAAATTTCCCGGCTACCTTCAACTCGTTCGGAAATGATTTCTGAATAGAATAGCCCACTGTGGTAAGAGTTCCGATAAAACCATACAACTCACCTTCCGCAACCTGCTGGAGACCCTTTGAAACATTCTCCACCTCCACAATCTGCATCTTCGGATAGCGTTTAAGTAAGAGTTCTCGAAAGGCATACCCCTTCACCACACCAAGTCTCCGATCAGTAATAACAGAGATATCATCGATAAAGGGGCGTTCCATTCTGGCAGCCATAACCAGGGGAATACGAAGATATGGACGGGTAAAATCCATATAATGTGTACGCTCCGGAGTGGACATAGCCAGGGAGAAGATATCGCATTTTCTAGCCTTGCCATATTCTACAGTTTCCACCCAGGTCTTAGTGGGAACCAGTACCAGAGGAACTGAAATTGTCCGACGGAAGAGGGTCATATAGTCGGAGACCATCCCCACATGTTTACCGTCCTCGATCTTTTCCAGAGGCATCCAATCAGGATCGACACACATGGTAATTTGACCTTTTTTTTCCAGAAAACGCTGTTCCTCATCTGTAAGGGCAAGAGATGAAAGCTGTCCCTCCACAGCCACCTTGTCACCCTTATGGGCGTACAGAGGAGAAAGAAACGATCCACAGATCATCACGAAAGCTGCAGTCCAGAGAGCCAGAAAAACGATATGTGCTATACTCTTCAAATCAAGCGCCAGTTCCTATATAAGGAGTCGTTCGCAACTAACTTATTTTTCAGTTAGGGGCCATTGCTAATGTGATACTCTGTGACAAAAAGAGATATCCAGTTCATTGTAGGGGAAGAAAAAGAAACAGTCAAATTTTGTAACAGTTTTCTAAGAAGTTAAAACTTAAAACTCAACTCAATACAGAAGAGTCTTCTTGATTTTCAACTGGATGCGCCATATACTTTTTGTTAATCATTCCTGTCTTCCACCAGCTTCATAATTTTCCCAGGAAGATGCAAATGGAGATTCCGGCCAGGAGAGTAAAGGATGTGGCGACTCACTGTTGATAAAGAAAAATGTACTGGTTGTGGTGAATGTGTAGAGGGTTGTCCAGGCGAAGTATATGAGCTGATCGACAACAAAGCCACACCGGTAAACAAAGATGAGTGTCATGGGTGCCATACCTGTGAAGAACTGTGTGAGAGCGACGCCATCACCGTTGAAGAGGAATAGAATTTTCTTTCCCATATACAAGCAACAATCAAATGAAGTAATGAAATCTTCCTTACTCCTATCACTGGCCCTCGGAGTCAGCTGGATACTTTCTCCTGAATCCCTGGTGATTGCAGGCAACATAAGCGGTCAAACAGGCTGGTTAACCTTTCCCTCCCTTATCGGAGTGGTCATTCTTTATGGTATTTGTAACCGGCTCCTCAGGACTGAGGGCCTCCCTCCTGCTCCTGGCCGGGAATTTCTCATTTTACAGCATGGAGGCGGAAGCATTACGGCAACGACTCTTTGCCTGACAGCCTGTCTCCCTCTAACGGTACTTGCCGGAACTGCTCTCCTGGTCACAGCAGGCTATACCTTTAACGAGGTCTTCCTCTACTGGTTCCCCAATTTCGGCTTTTCCTTTCTCCTCCTGGCCCTGCTCACCATCCTGCAACTCTTCCGAAAAGAGTATGGTCTTTGGCTGCAAGTCTGCTTCGTGGGCCTGGCCATGGGAGGCCTCCTGACCCTATCTCTCTGCGGAGTTTTTTCTCCTGACAAACCAGCCTCGGAAATACTCCGACAATCGACTGGATTTTCTTTTTCCTCGGCCAGCCTCCTCCTGCTTCTTTTTGTTGGCCACAGTACCTCCCTGGAACAAAAAGCCAGACCATCCTCCCCTGCTCTGACCATAGGTTTTATAATTTTCTTCCTCTGGATTCTCGCCTCCCTTGGCCATGTTACCCCAGAGAAACTTGCCACCTCCACAATTCCCTACATGACTACGGCAAGAAAAATCCTTGGAGATCCAGGCCGTCAGCTTATGGGGGTTGTGATTATCTGCGGTACCTGCGGCGCCTTAAACGGGCTGATAATTCTGACCCGGGATATAGTTGACACGCTGTCTAGAGAAAAAACAGTCCCATCATTTTTATCCTCCAAAAAGCAGAGATGGTTTCTTCCTTTCTTCCTAGCTGCCGCAATCGGGACCTGTATGGCCACAGGACTGGCAGGAGACGAACTCCTGGAATCACTTCTCAGGAGCGCCCTCATCCTCTGGCTCCTCTACTACAGTCTCCTCTGCCTTTCTGCTGTCTATTGGGTACAAAAAGTGTCCGCATCCACACCCTATCCGGCTCTTTTCTGCACACTACTACTCATTGCCGGGAGCATCACTCTGGTTGTTGGAGACCCACGCAGATTGCAGATGAGCATTTTCATCTTTTCCGTACTCTTTACCGGTGGCTTACTCAGCACCTGTTGGTACTTTATAATCAGATACCATAAACACGCACCTTAACCTGAAGGAGAAAACAGTATGAAAAAACTCTTAGCCCTACTCTCATTTATCCTCTTTGCCACCGCTCTCCCTGCACTGGCTGCCGATGCACCAACCATGAGCAAAGAAGAACTCAAATCCCGACTCGGCTCTCCGAATCTGACCATACTCGACGTACGCTCCGGAAGAGACTGGAGTTCCAGTGAATTCAAAATTCAAGGAGCCATCCGGGCTCCGGGAGAACAACTGGCAGTGTGGTCCAAACACTACCCCAAAGACAAGCCCATGGTCCTCTACTGCGCCTGACCAAATGAAGCAACAAGTGCCGGTCTGGCACGACAGCTTATTGCTCAGGGATACACAGATGTCTATGCTCTCAAAGGAGGATGGCGCGAATGGTTCCGTGCTAAATTTCCTGTGGAAGAAAAATAGTGTGGTCAGGCTGAAAGCTGAAGGGACTAGGTTCAATAAAGGGTAATTTTTTTGTTTAGGAGATATCATCATGAATAAGATTGTATTCTTGCACCTTCAGCTTTTTCCTTTCAGCCTTCAGCCTGACAAATGACTCTTCTCCTGGCAGCAGACATCGGCGGCACCAAGAGTGAACTGGCTGTTTTTGATCTTGCAGACAACACAGATGCCCCGCCCCTTGTCCGCAAACGTTTTCTTAACAATAATTTCCGAGAGTTTGATGAAATTCTGGCGGATTTTCTTAGCAACGCACCAACACCTGATTTTGGCTGTTTGGGAGTAGCCGCCATTGTCCGTCACGGTGAAGCGAAACTGACCAACCTGCCGTGGAAGCTAAGTGAACAAATGCTGCAGACCCAGTTCGGCCTGCAGGATATCTGCCTGATCAATGATCTGACCGCACTCTGCGCCTCTCTACCTTACCTACAGGAGAGCGACTTGCTGACACTGCAGAAGGGCCAGAAAGAAAAGAACGGTATACAGGCTGTAATTGCTCCCGGCACAGGACTGGGTGAAGGCTTTCTCATCAGCGGAAAGAAATTTTTCCTACCAAAAGGTTCAGAGGGGGGACATTGTGACTTTGCTCCCCAAAATCAGGAACAGGCGGAACTTCTCGCTTATCTGCAGAAAAGTACCTCCTCTGTAAGTTATGAACGTGTCTGTTCAGGAAGGGGAATCCCAAATATCTTTAATTTCTTTTCTTCCACCGACATGGCAAGAGGCAATGAACGGTTCAAAGAGATCGCAGAGGCAGCCGACAGAACCCCCCTTATCGTTGAAGGAGCACTGGGTGACTCGCCATGCCCCCTTTGTCTGAAGACCCTGACAACTTTTCTGGAAATCCTAGGAGCCGAAACAGGGAACCTGGCCCTAAAGCTCTATGCCACAGGCGGCCTTTTCATCGGTGGAGGCATCATGCCGCGACTTGCCGGTCGTGTCTCCTTTGCTTCCCTGCTCGACAGCTTTTCACAAAAAGAAAAGATGGGCGAACTCATGTCTTCCTTTCCTGTCCATCTGATTCTGAAAAGTGACGCAGCCCTCTTTGGGACCGCCGTATACGGCCGCTATCATTTTGCAGAACAGTACAGGAAGAGGACCGTGTAACCCTGCCAACATTGGCAACGGAGTGTATTATGTCCCAGAATCTTTACAAAAAAGCCGCTATCCTGGTGGCCATCCTGGCCCTGATCCTTATCTTCAAACTCCTGAATCTGGGCCAGTACCTGAACCTTGCATACCTCAAGGAATCACAGGCCAGTTTTGCTGCCCTCTACAGTGAGCACAAGCTGCTGGTGCTTGCCAGCTACATGCTCATCTACATCACGGCAACGGCCCTTTCCCTTCCCGGAGCACTGATCCTCACTCTGGCCGGAGGCGCCCTCTTTGGCCTGGTCACCGGAACCATCATCATCTCTTTTGCCTCTTCCATCGGAGCCACCCTGGCCTGTGGAGTCTCCCGTTATCTTCTCCGGGACTGGGTGCAGTCCAAGTTTGGCGACAAACTGCAAAGAATCAATGAAGGCATGGAAAAAGAGGGAGGATTCTATCTCTTTACCCTGCGTCTAGTTCCTATTTTTCCCTTCTTTGTCATCAACCTGGTCATGGGCCTGGCCACCATCCGCCTCAGCACCTATTACTGGGTCTCACAACTGGGGATGCTTCCGGCAACTATTGTCTATGTCAATGCCGGGAAGGAACTTGGTAAAATAGATTCCCTCTCCGGGATTCTTTCTCCCGGCCTCATCATCTCTTTTGTCCTGCTGGGTCTCTTTCCCATTACTGCAAAAAAGATCCTGAACCAAATCCGAAACACGAGGAAGAAAGCATCATGAAAAAATATGACTACGATATCGGAATCATCGGTGGCGGAGCTGCCGGTCTCACCGTTGCTTCAGGGGCTGCCCAACTCGGTGCCAGGACCCTGCTCATTGAAAAGGAACCCAGCCTTGGCGGCGACTGCCTCCATTTCGGTTGCGTACCATCCAAAACCCTCATTCATTCGGCCAAACTGTACCATACCATGAAACAGGGACCGCAATTCGGCCTCCCCGAAGTGCAGCTGCCTCCCGTGGATTTCCAGCAAATTGCCAAACGCATTCAGTCGGTCATCAGTGTCATCCAGAAACATGATTCCGTAGAACGTTTCTGCAAACTCGGAGTCGGAGTACAATTCGGAGATCCCTGCTTTTCAGACGAGCACGTGGTGGAGCTTGATGGGAAACGTATCTCTGCCAAGGCCTGGGTGATTGCCACAGGCTCGTCAACCGCTCCCCCCCATCTGGAAGACCTGAAGGATATTCCTTATATCACCAACAAGGAAATCTTTTCCCTAAAACGCCTGCCCCAATCCCTGATCATCCTCGGTGCAGGCCCCATTGCTGTCGAAATGGCTCAGGCATTCTGCCGCCTGGGTTCACAAGTCACGATTATCCAGCGCTCTGCCCAGATCCTGAGCAAAGAAGACAAGGATATGGCCGACGAGGTTATGCATATCCTGCAGGTAGAAGGGGTCAACATCCTCCTCAATTGCACAGTGACTGGGGCAAAAGACAAAGGAAACAGCAGGGAGTTAACCATTCAACAAGGAGAAAAGACTCTCCAGCTTACAGCTGAGACCGTTCTCCTGGCCCAGGGTCGAAGTCCAAATGTAGAAGGACTTGGACTTGACAAAATAGACCTTGAGTACAACCGACGGGGCATAATCGTGGACCCACGGATGCGCACCTCGCACAATCACATCTATGCTCCCGGTGATATCAACGGGGCCTTCCAGTTTACCCATGCTGCCGGTTATGAAGGGGGAATTGTCGTCTCCAACGCCATTTTCCACCTGCCGCGCAAGGTCAACACCCAATGGATGCCCTGGTGCACCTACACCGAACCGGAACTGGCCTCCATCGGTATGAACGAAAAACGAGCCCGGGATGCAGGCATCTCCTACACCGTATGGACAGAACACTTTCGTGATAATGACCGGGCTCTGGCCGAAGGACAAGGGAGGGGGAAGCTCAAAATGATTCTTGACGAGAAAGAACATCCCATCGGCGTCCAAATCCTTGGCCCCAGGGCCGGTGATCTTCTTGGAGAATGGGCTGCAATCCTTGGTGGCGGCATGAAATTGTCCACCCTTGCCGGCATCATCCATCCCTATCCCAGCCTTGCAGAAATTAACAAACGGGTGGCCGGTTCCTACATTTCACCCAAGATTTTTTCACCCACAGTAAAAAAAGGCCTGAAACTCTTTTTCCAACTCAAGGGTGCCAGCTGCACTCCCAGCTCAGAGATCACGAAAAGGGTACCTTGAAAAATGAGACAGGAAGACAAAGTCTGCTGCGCTCCATCTTTGTCATTGAACAGTTCATGGAGTACCCATCTTATTTTTTTCCTCTCCCCAAAGAGGATCCAACCATTATCTATCATTCCAACAAGTTGCTGCATGCAAAATTTTTCATCTTCATTTCCCTTTTTATACCTCGCTGTGATACACTGACTCCAAGATCATCTTTTATGCAGAACCCGTTAACAACAGCTTGATACTGAAATCACTCTTTATCCAGACCTGACAATCCTTTTTTTCTTTGTTTCGAAATATGAACTTCCTGAATACATTATCGTTAAAAATTAAAATCATGGGCATGATTGGCCTGCCTATCCTCCTCCTTCTCCCCGTCTTTTTCACCATCTACAGCCAGGGAACCGAAGCATTGAAGCAGGATCGCAACAAGACTATGCACATCGCCGACACCATTGCCCTAAACGGTGCCATCTCCAGTCAGCAACCCCTCCTTGAAAAGGCATTGACCAATGTCCTCAACACCGACGAGTTGGTCAGTTTCATACTGAACCCACAAGATCCCAGCTCAAAAATGGTTCTTGACGGCCTGTTTCTCTCCTTGCAGGAACAACAAGTTGTCCGTTTCATTATCTATGACGTCAACTATACAATCCTTCTCCAACAAGCAGAAAACCTTCCTCTGTACGCTGACCGACTCCCACAAAACATACAGCCGCTTTTTCAAAAAGCTGCACAAGACTTTGAGTTTCATTTTTTCTTCCGCGGCCCTGGCCAATCAACGAAAACGTTTCCCGTTGCCTACAGTGTAGCCACAGTCATTACCGATGATGATGACAATACAATCGGCTACGTTGAACTTGCCCTTGATTCAGCTCTCTGGATTAATCAGATTGCGAATTTGACCACCAATACGGTAATGCTCTACGACTCCAAGCAGCAAGTCATCAGCTTTTCCACCAACGAGGAACTGACCAACAGATTATTACCGGCCTTACCTGAGGATATTCAAAACAGCTCATTTATCCAGACTTCATCCCAATCCATTAATTTTCTGGCCGACATCCTTCCGCTGCTTGGCCCCAGCGAAGAATCCATTGGTCTGTTACTGGTAATAAGCGATGCAACAAACTTTGTTCGGGCCGAAAAAAAACGATGGCTTTACGGCCTGGCAATCACTCTGGCCATTGTTCTCTTCTCTCAGATATTTGCCATTCTTGCAATAAGGAAGGGCATCAGTGCCCCCATCAAAGAAGTGATAGCCTTTGCATCTGCACTTGCATCCGGTGACAGTTCATCCTCTCTCCAGGTACGGGCAAGCAGAGAGCTCAACGAAATGAGCGACGCTCTCAACGCCATGGTTTCTCATATTCAGGAACGGGCCCGACAGGCAAAAGCCATCGCAGAAGGAAATCTTGCAGTACAGATCGATGTCTATTCGGACCAGGATGTTCTTGGAAAATCCCTTGCTTCAATCACTGACAATATTGGTTCCATCATTCGCAATATCAGTGACAACGCAGACAATCTTCTCAAGACTTCCCAGCAAGTCTCCGAACTCTCAGATGATCTGGATATCTCCTCAAATATCATCGAATCCAGAGCCCAGGAACTGGGAGCATCCTTTGATTCCGTCACTGACAATCTGCAAATCGTCGCCAGTGCAATAGAAGAGATGTCGGCGTCGATAAAAGAAATCAGTGATAACACAGAGAGCAGCAGTCAAACGACCAGCGAAGCAAAACATATTTCTCAAAAGTCGTCCCAGGTCATTCAACAACTGAGTCAAGTCGTTATCAGTATAGGGAAAGCCAATCAATCCATTACCGAGTTTGCAGATCAAACGAATCTCTTGGCCTTAAATGCAACCATTGAAGCAGCACGGGCCGGTGACGCTGGTAAGGGTTTTGCCGTGGTCGCTTCTGAAGTTAAAGTTCTTGCCAGTCAAAGCATGAACACAGCCCATGCCATTCACACCGACATTCAAAATATCGAAAAATTCACGGCAGAAACAGTTACTGCTGCCGAAAATATCTCTACTGTGATCGACTCGGTAAGCGAGTCTTCCCTTGTTATCTCAACAGCAGTGAATGAACAGGCCTCTGTGGCCAATGATATTTCCAACAACATCTCCAGCGCCTATCAAACCACCACTGGATTTTCAAAAAATATAGCAGATATCAGCAGTTCGGCAACCGTTACCAGTGAAACAATGGTTGCCCTCAACGAATCGGCACAACAGCTTGAGTCCGTAGCAACGACTCTGCGCAACCAGGTGAAATCATTCACTCTGAAGAGCTAGTTTTTGTATTCTAGACCCCAAAATTATTGCAAGGAGAAAAACAATGTCTAAAATCCTATTCAAACCCGTATATCTTGTCATTTTTGCTTTCTTTTGCCTCTGTCTGTCTGCACCACTCATGGCCCAGGAAGTGAACAAGGGGAAAATCCCGGCGGATCAGCTGGCAAAATCCTACAAAAAACTCGCCTGGGGGGCAGAGATTTGGGATGTTGATGAAGCCGTAGCCCAACTGAAAAAGGGTGAAAATGTCCTCTGGGTAGATACTCGACCGGAAAGCTTTTACAAAAAAGGTACAGTACAGGATGCTGTCCTGCTCATTTACAACAAAAAAGGCATGCCGGAAAACACCCTGACCCCGGAATCACTGGATAAGGCCCTGGCCGACAAAGGAATTGCCAAAGACAAGGCAACCATTGCCTTTTTCTGCCAGGGACCAAAATGCCATCGCAGCTACAATGCCAGTTTTGCTGCTGTCACCGACTGGGGATACGCCCCGGAGCAGATTGTCTGGTTTCGTGAAGGCTACCCCTTCCTCTTTAAAAAAGTACAGTCTGATGCCAAGCTAAAACGCAAAGCCAAACGTTATATCAGCGAGGATGGGGTCAAACAACTGTAATTCGTTGTCCTCCACACCCAGCCCCCCCTTAAAACGGCACAGTCGGCAGCAAGCCACTGTGCCGTTGCTGTTTCCCCAGTTCATGTCCTTCTTCACCTGATCCGACAGCCAGCCTTGAAGGGGAGTTCAAGGAGCAAAACAAACAGGAATAGAGTATAATCCCTGAGAAAAATAAAAGTAATCGGGATACCGGTTTAATTATTGTACTGCAGCAACTACTCAGCGAAGAAACTCTGTGACAGATATTCCGCATAAAAACAATTTTGATCTCCTCCGCCTTATTCTGGCTTTTAGTGTCTGTCTGGCTCACCTTGGAGAGGTCAGTGGTGTCTCTGCCTTTATCCCCTTAAGTCATTATTTTTATTCAGGGGTGGCTGTCGACTGTTTTTTCGTGGTCAGCGGCTTTCTTATTTTCAGAAGTCATGAACGCTCTTCAAGTCTTTTTTCCTATTTCAACAAACGACTCCGGCGTATCTATCCTGCCTATGTGACAGTGGTTCTGCTCGCCGCCTTATTCATGCCACTACTAGCCACTGCAGGAGCAGACCTCTTTTTCTCTCGGGAATGGTTTCGCTACCTCTTTACCAACCTCTTCTTTCTCAACTTCCTGCAGCCGGACCTTCCCGGAGTATTTACTGCCAATCCTCTACAGGTCATCAACGCCCCGCTCTGGACCATCAAAGTCGAGGTCATGTTTTACCTTTCACTCCCTCTTATCTTCCTTCTCTTCAAAAACAGAAAGAAATGGCTTGTCCTTTGTCTTCTTTATGCAGCATCAATCGGATACTCCTCTCTCCTGCTCCATCTTCACCACACAAGCGGACTTGATATCTACCTCAGCCTGGAAAAACAGCTCCCCGGCCAACTGGCCTTTTTCCTTGGCGGCGGAGGAATCTATCTCTATTTCTCCTTTTTCAAAAAACATTGGTGGAAGATTTTTCTGTGCAGCCTCCTCTTTCTGGCCTTGAAAGGCTATAGTATTTTCCCACCCCTGTACCCCTTGGCCTTGGCCATTAGTGTCATCTCCCTAGCTGTCTGTCTCCCCTATGTCGGCAACTGGGGAAAATATGGAGACATCTCCTACGGTGTCTATATTTTTCACTTTCCACTTATCCAGCTCTTCACCTGTTTTGGCCTTTTTCAGCCACATCCGTGGCTGGCTTTTACCTTACTGATCCTCTCCATTCTTTTCACATCGGGCTGCTCCTATCATCTCATTGAACGCCCATTCCTCCGGAAAAGCTCACACTATCGCCAGGCAGCAGAACAGGAGTCCTCTTGCCCATGACAGTCACAACGCCACCTCAGGAAATCCTTACCCGTTACTGCACTTCCGCAGCAAAGGTGAAAACTCTAGGCCAGGGAAACATCAACGATACCTTCCTGATCCACACCACAAACAAATCCTTTGTCCTGCAACGTATCAACAAGCAGGTTTTTCCCTCTCCGCAGCTTCTAATCGACAACCTGCAAGAGCTGACCCGCCACCTGACATCCAGACCGGATACTGCCACCCAACGCTGGGAAGATGCCGTTCTCGTTCCTGCCCAGGACGGTTCACTCTCAGTTGTCGACAGTAGCGGGTCGATGTGGCGTGCTCTTTCTCATATCAAAGAGAGTGTCACGGTTACCCGGGCAAACACATCTCTGCTGGCTGAGCAGACCGGCTGGGCCCTTGGTCATTTTCACAAAAGACTCATTGGCCTGGACATACAAAAAATGCACACTCCACTGCCGGGGTTTCACCAACTCACCGGCTATCTCCGTCACTATGATCAGCTGACCACGGACCGCCTGATTAAGCACTCAGAAGATATTCGATTTTGCCAGGAAATGATCAAGAAAGAACGGGAAAGTGCACTCTCTTTAGAAAAAATATTTACCAGGGGAGAAATCCAACAAAGAATCATTCATGGAGATCCAAAGATCGCCAACGTCCTCTTTGACCGAAGCAGCGGCCTGGCAGTCAGCCTCATCGACCTGGATACTGTAGGACCTGGCCTGCTGCACCACGATCTTGGCGACTGTTTACGTTCTGTCTGCAACACAGGAGGAGAAGAAAGTGCCCCGACACAAGTAAGATTTGATCTCAACCTCTGCCGAAGTACACTGAAGGGCTATTTTCAGGAGGCTGACAAGCTGCTCACATCCAGAGACAGGATATTGATTTATAGCGGAGTGAAGGCAATCACCTTTGAATTAGGACTACGGTTTTTTACAGACTACCTGCAGGGCGGTATCTACTTCAAATTCCAGGACCCGGAAGAAACTCTTCAGCGGGCCCTGGTGCAATTTTTCCTGTTACAGGACATAAAGAGGCAGAAAAAGGCCTTCCCTGGCCTACTGCCCACATAGAGTTGTGTAACCTCGACCAGACGACCTATTCATCAATGTATTATCAACTCTGATACTCACAGCAAAAACCTTCAGGGAGGTTATCTGTAAGGGTGGTAACGAATTGAATTACTAATACATAAGGTTAAAGAGCCATATTCCTCTTTATCATCTGCGACTGTGTCTTTAAATTTTCAGAAAATTCTCTTATCCGGGCACTTAATTCCAAGAAAGCATCTGCGCCCTCTCTGCTGCTGCTTTCAAGTTTCCCGAAAGAAGTAACTCCTTCCTCCAACCCATTCGTTAAGTCACCTATTTTATTTGACATAGTTTGACAGTCTCTCTTCATTTTTTTCACGGATTTCAGTGAATCCTCCTTATTGCCTTGTATAAGCTTTTGCCTGGCAACAGTCTTTTCAATGAAATCATTGGGAAGTATTTCTCTAAATATTTCAATTTGTTCCAGATTAACGGACAGCGGTGCGTTCATATTAACCTCTCAACTGTAAAAAAAACCCCATAATTGCGGTGAGCGACACATCCGCCATCCCACCAATTATGAGTGAAAATAATGGTATGTTCGAAAGCAGTAGTGGTTCGAAATAGTTGGAACCCAAGCAAAACTGTCCAGAAGATTACGAACAATCCTTCGCTCCTTTTCCTGGTCATTCACCACTAGTATGTTTTCTCCACACCCCCTATATTGATCATTGGAGGACACCTCTTCGCCTGCTCCAGTTCATTTCACTTAGTAGGAATAATATCTTTTGCCGGACCATTTTGTCAACATTTCTATTCGCCACAATGCCACCTAACTACTTAAAGGCACGGCATTATCCCCCCAAAACACTCCTGTTAACGAGAGGGGACAAATGGTATGAATTTTGAGAGTAAAGATGGTGCTGTATTGTCCAGGCCAGGCCTCCAAAGAAAAGATGGTCAGATTTTTAAAACAGTAGAAAAACAAGGTGTTGAATTAAGACAGGACGGACCGTCAGCAGACTGAAAAAGGCCAGCAAATCGCTTCTGCTGCTGCAACTAACCTCGGCCCAAAAGCGTACCACAACGTCGTGAATCCACAGGAAAAAAGACTACAACGTAGGACATGCATTTTTTTTTAAACCTTTAATGAAATGTAATGGGATCTGATGTGGAATTCAGTCCCTTCTATCCTTGGATCCTTGATTCTTTGTTACCCCGCACCAGGAAACAAGGATTGACAGCAACCAATGGAAAATCCCCACGCCCTCTTTATCCAGACGACCAAACATAGGATGCTATAGAAAAAGTTGACACAAAACTAAGAACGGTTAGACTGCTCAAAAGAGGTGTTCCATGACAGAAAGAGAGGGATAAGTTGACCACCGAACTTTCTGAAATCAAAAAAGAATTAGGAGGAACTACTACGGTAGTCGCCTATGCCCCAAGAACTTCAATCCACCGCACCCCGTGCGGGAAGCACAAGGCTGGAACTCTGACGAAATTAGCTGGTGTTGAAGCCCCAAAAAAATAAATCGGGGAAACTCAGTGGTTGCGAGTTTCTTCGGCACTGTCAAAATGGAGCTGGTTTTCGGTGTAACATTCACTTCATGCGCTGAAGCAAAGACGGCAGTCATTGACTGCATTAAGACGTTATGCAACGGCAAGCGAAAACACTCGAGTTTGGGATATCTATCACCAATGGGAATTGAAAAAAGCTGTTAAAACACGTGTCCACTTTTACTGGACCACGTCACTCGCAACTGGCTGAATTGCGGTACCAGAAGGACACTACCGGCAATTCAAACTAACTTTTTGATTACCAAGCTGAAAAAGGTCTTCTGCTCAGACAGGAATTAAAATAGCGCAGATCCCCAGTCACCTCCTCACCAAGCCAGGGAGGTCTCACAACCTCCTGTTCTGGTGAGAGGAGTTCTATCTCCGCCACAACAAGTCCTTTGTTCGCTCCACGGAACACATCCACCTCCCACACCATTTCTGCATACGGAACCAGGTAACGAATCTTTTCGATCAGAGGCTGTTCACAGAGCTTTTCCAGAAGTTCCTGTCCATCCTGCGCCGGAATTTCGTACTCATACTCCAGACGGGAAGGACCGTCACTGCGCCCTTTCACCGTAAGAAAGGCCTGGTCCTCAACCCTGCGCACCCGTACAGTCCGCTCCTTTTCCCTGCTCAAATACCCCTGACAATAGAGTTTTCCTTTTACTCCTTCCATCCAGGAACTGTCTTTTACCAGAAATTTTCTTTCAATCTCTACAGCCATAATCATCTCCTACTTTGCATGGGGAGGCAGAACATTTTCTGCAAATCTGTTTCGATAATTTCCGGGAGGATTATAGTGACAGACACAGACATCACTATATCCATCAGAACAATCGGACCTGCAAGCACAACCGACCTCGGTGGTCGCCTTCCAGACAATCTGAGTAAAATGTCCGATTCCCGAAGAAAACCCCGGCCTTTCATAATCATACTCCGGCTCTTCCCCATACCAGCGTCCGACCACATTTTCCGGCTTCTGTACATACGTTGCCCAGGCAATATTTTCTCCATATCCGGATGAAGAATGGCCTCTGGGGCAGGTCAGAGCATAGGCTCGTGCGCTCTCAGCCAGGGTGTCGGACCACTGCAGCGAGGTACTTT
This sequence comes from Desulfocapsa sp., assembly GCA_030145625.1. Classification (GTDB taxonomy): domain Bacteria; phylum Desulfobacterota; class Desulfobulbia; order Desulfobulbales; family Desulfocapsaceae; genus Desulfocapsa. The sequence goes on from JAQYVF010000056.1 coordinate 17,365, forward strand.
GATGCAGGCTGCGGTACCTGTTATGGCTGGCCAACCATTGCTCGCTTTCAGTCTGCGCTGCGCCCCCTGCAGATTGAAACAACAGCACCCATATTACACAACTACAAAGAACAAAACCTTGTTCTCTCAACCTTCCCTTGCTTTCCATAACTATATCCATTTTCTCCAGAACTCACTGAAGGGTACCTTGAAAAATTAGAATTTTCGTTCAAAATCGAGGCATGAGAAAAATTTTACCGCAGGTGCCCTGTAAGAATCACCCTAACTACGGGCACAAGTACCCTTGTGGTGCATATGTCTGATATTCCGAGGATATAATTTTTCTCATAACGAAGAGTTTGGGGAAAAAGGCAATTTTGCAAGGTGGCCTGAAACTCTTTCCTGCCTAAAGTCACTATATCCAACTCCTAGTGCGTTCGTCAAACTCCACCCTAAACCTTCTGCTGTAGGAGTGACCCTACACTTTTACCGTATCTACTTCTCTTTCTTTGATCCACGTTCTTTTTTATTACAGAGCAAGAAGCAGGATGTTTCCCAACGGAAAAAGATATTACTTGCACGAGAAAACAGAACAGAAAAAGACGATACGATCCAGGACCAAGACTGCCCCCTTGCTGACAATAGTGCTCTTTTTCTCCTCTCCTCCTCAAATCCGACAAACCAAGGGCTTGAAAAGCCGGAAGCCAGCGGGTAGAGTAGCGGTTCTTTGCTCTAACCAGGAGAACAACCCATGCATACTCATAGTAATTCCCCATTCACCCTCCATTGCCAGTCTTCGGATTGTGCAGCCCGCAGAGGTGAACTGCGAACCCTGCACGGTACAATCCAGACCCCGATTTTCATGCCGGTGGGAACCCAGGCCACAGTCAAGTCCGTGACCCCGGAAAACCTCAAAGAGATGGGTGCCCAGATCATCCTCGGCAACACCTATCATCTCTATATCCGTCCCGGCCATGAGCTGATCCGCAGCTTCGGGGGCCTGCACGGTTTCATGAACTGGGACAGACCCATCCTCACCGACTCCGGCGGCTTTCAGATTTTCAGCCTCAAGGAATTGACAAAAATCACAGAAGAGGGGGCAAGTTTTCGCTCCCATCTAGACGGTGCCAAACTCTTTCTCAGTCCGGAAGATGCGGTTCATGTCCAGGAGGCCCTGGGCTCAGATATTATGATGTGCCTGGATACCTGCATCCCCTATCCGGCAACCCGGGAAGAAACAGTCAAGGCCACTGACCTCACCAGCCGCTGGGCCAGGCGCTGCCGTGATGCCCAGAATGACACGGGACAGCTCCTTTTCGGTATTATTCAAGGCGGTATGTTTCCGGAACTCAGAAAAGCACACGCCGAAGCCCTCATTGATATCGGCTTTGACGGCTATGCCCTGGGTGGTCTCAGTGTGGGAGAAGATAAATCCATGATGCAGGAAATGACCGAGGCCACGGTCCCCCATCTGCCAACAGACCATGCCCGTTATCTCATGGGAGTGGGGACTCCTGAAGATCTGGTGGAAGGAGTCTACCGGGGGGTGGATATGTTTGACTGCGTCATGCCCACAAGAAATGCCCGCAACGGCACCCTGTTCACCTCCACCGGCAAGGTGGTTATCAAAAATGCCAGATATCGTGATGACAAGGAACCCCTGGATCCAAACTGCAACTGTTACACCTGTCGCAACTACTCACGAGCCTATCTCCGTCACCTCTTTCAATGCCGGGAGATTCTCAGTTACCATCTCAACACCATTCACAACCTTCATTACTACCTCAATCTCATGACAGAGATGCGTACAGCCATTGAAAAAGACCGGTTTTCCGCCTTTCGTAACGATTTTTATGGCAGGCTTCAAGCAGAGTGATTACAAATATCTTTCTGAGATATTATTATGCTATTAATTTACCCATTCACATCTTGATCTTTTATTGGAGGAAAAACCATGACAGGAGTTGCATATGCAGCAGGCCCGGCAGCAGGAGGGGGCGTAGGTAGCATTGGCCAGTTCATTCCCCTTATTCTTATCTTTGCCGTCTTTTACTTCATGCTCATTAGGCCTCAACAGAAGCAGGCCAAACAGCAAAAACAGTTTCTGAACGACCTCAAAACCGGCAAAAAAATCGTGACCAAAGGTGGTATTCACGGAACCATTACCCGGCTCAGCGATACTGTCGTGACTCTGGAGATAGCCGAAAACGTCCGCATCAAAGTTACCCGTGCATCCATTGCCGGGCCGCTCACCAAGGAAGGCTTACCCGCACCTGCCAAACCTGCAGGCGGTTGAGGCATAGGAGGATGTTAACCTTCTACAGGCTGTAGAACCAGTTACGCCGGCAGAATTTCCAGTGGAAATTCTGCCTTTTTTTGTCCTCGACACTTTTGATGCATTACTATTCATCAAGAACTTCCGATTCATACATTCAGATGACAAAAAATCAGAGATAGCTTTTTCTTCTTTCCTCCCTCTTGAAAATACTCAGCAGGAAGCCATCATGGACCAACTGATATTCCTCCTATTCTGGATCATCCTGGGTATCTTTTTTCTCCTCAGAGTATTTTTTGCACTGTTTTTCCCCAACCGGTTTGCCGAAGGTGCAAGCAAAAACCTCTTTATCAAAGACCGGGTAAGAGCCCTCTTTCCAGACACTCCCACAAAAGAAGCAAAAGAATGCAACCCTCCTTTTCAGAAGGCATCAGAACTGCAGAATAAAACCAGGCAAAAAGATGCCTCCCAAACAACCACACCAAAGTAAAAAGTAACGAGGAACTCATTCTCAAACAATAATTATTCGCAGCATACTCAGCATACCAACCATTGCCGCTTACAATGAAAGCCTTTGACTTTTCTACAAAATTAAAAGACAATAGTGAAATAATTAGTTCTGTGCTACAGTCACTTTTGGAGAATGGCAACGAGCGCATATCATAGGCTGTTTTATTCCCAACAGTCAACAGAGCAAAAGAGGAAAACCAAAACTGACCTCCAATATATACTGACGCTCACTTTCCAAAAAGAAGAAGCGTTTTTCTTTTTTCAGGGTGAATGAGATCTATCAAATTCACCGCCCCTTATTACAGGTGTGCAATGGAAGAAAAGAAGGTACTACTGGTTGACAATAATCCAGTAATTTTAAGGCTCCTGTCCAGAATTCTGGAAAACATGGGTCATAGCGTCACATCTGCCGTAGACGGTCTCTCCGCCCTTGAAACTCTCAAATTCTATCGTCCCGATATCCTGATCACCGACCTCATCATGCCCAACATCGATGGGGAACAGCTATGCCGTATCGTCCGCAATAAAAAAGAATATAACGGCTCTCTCATCATCATTATCATCTCTGCCATCGCCTCCGAAGAAGACTATGACTTTCGTAAAGCTGGTGCCGACGCCTGTATTGCCAAAGGCCCTGCAAAAGATATGGAAAGGCATCTCAAGTCAATCTTTTCCTCTATCGGTCAGAAAACATCCAATGAGGTGCTAGGAGTCGAAACAGTCAATAAACGACAAATCACCACCGAACTCCTTTCCAGGAAAAAACATTTTGAAATAACACTGGAAAGCATGGGTGATGGATTCCTTGAACTGACGCCGGAAAAGAAAATAACCTACTGCAATTCAAAAGCAATGGAGTTTCTCAACTGTTCTGAGCAACAACTCCTCTCCTCAAATTTTACCGACCTTTTTCCCGAACAATACGGTGAACTCATTCAACGAAACTTCGATAAGCTGCAGAACAACCCCCTGATTCTCGGTGATCAGTATCCCATCAAGATGAATGAGCGACTCCTCCGTTTCAAGATAATCCCGGTGAACAGCGCCAATGAGAATCGCCTCATTGTCCTGATCCGAGATATCACCAGACAGAAAGAGGATGAAGAAAAAATTCAACACTACATGAATCATCTTGAAGAGATGGTAACAAAAAGGACGGCAGAGAAAGACCTTATAAACAACGCCTTGAAACTGAAGATAAAAGAACGCGAAAGGATAAACGAAGAACTGGAAATTGTTACCAGGCAATGGTTTACCACCTTTGACACCATTCCTGATTTTATATCTGTCCTTGATAAAGAGATGCGCTTTGTCCGAGTCAACAAAACCCTGGCAGACTTTCTCGGGAAAAAGCCAGAAGAACTCCTGGGACAGCATTGTTATAAGGCCATCTACAACAGGGATTCCCCTTTTCCCAACTGTCCGCACCTACAGGCCATTGCCGAAAACAGGCCTGTCACGACTGAAATCCACGAGTCCCACCTGGGATTCCCCCTGCTGGTCACTTGCTCCCCCTGCTTTCACGAGGACGGCACTCTTTTAGGCTCCATCAATGTTGGCCGGGATATCTCGCAACAGAAAAAAGTAGAGAAAGAACGGGAAGAGATAATCAACAGGCTCCAGGAAGCATTATCCAAAGTAAAACTCCTGAGCGGAATCCTTCCCATCTGTGCCTCCTGCAAAAAAATACGGGATGACAAAGGTTACTGGAACCAGGTGGAATCCTACATAAAAGAGCATTCCAATGCGGATTTCAGCCACGGCATTTGTCCTGACTGTGCCCGTGAGCTCTACCCAGAACTCTTTAAAGATGATGAAAAATAGTCAGTTCAGAGCTGACAACCTGACACCATGTTCTGCTGCACCTGCAACTCAGATCCTGCCCTCTGCCACCCCATGACAAACAACCTTCGCCCTCTCTCCCCATCAGCCGGAGAAAAAGGGCGAAAAATCACACACCACCAATCAACCCACAGAAGCCTTTGCCGCAGCCAGGGCCGCATCATAGTCAGGCTCCTCACTGATCTCCTTCACATACTGGGCGTAAGTTACAACCCCCTCCCGATCCACAACAAATACAGCTCGAGAGTGTAAGCGCAGTTCCTTGATCAGAGCCCCGTAGGCCTCGCCCATGGATGCATCTTTGTGATCGGAAAGGGTCTGGACCGCCTCCACCCCTGCCGCCCCGCACCAACGCCCCTGGGCAAAGGGAAGATCCATACTGACAGCAAGAATAGCAACATCCTCTCCCAAGGCTGCAGCCTCAGTGTTAAAACGCCGAGTCTCCGTATCACACACCGGGGTATCCAAAGACGGTACCAAGGTTATGATCAAAACCTTACCTGCAAAATCTGCCATGGATGTTGGAGAGAGATCGTTCTTAAGGACAGTAAATCCAGGGGCTTTATCTCCCACCTTGATCTCATCTCCCACCAGTGTCAGGGGGGTTCCTAAAAATGTTGCAGCTCCGTTTCGTTCACTCATAGTGTCTCCTTTTTTTCACTGAGAAATAGTTTTTTTGAATTATACAGCATAAAAGAGTCCGACAGAGCATTCTCTCCAGGGAATCGCACCAGGTGCCTGTTCCTCTGGGGATGAATCTTTTATCTCTCTTCAGCCTCTCTTCCACAACTCTTATCTCCTCCGGCAGTTACTCACAGCCCGAGAAGATTTCTTGCATTTTCCGTTGTCTGCAGTGCAATTTCCTCTTTCGTCTCCTCTCGTATCCCCGCCAGGGCCGATAAGATCTCCGGGAGATATTCAGGACTGTTCCGCTGACGATAATAGCGGCTGGGCGGGATATCCGGAGAATCCGTTTCCAACACCATATGCTGCAGCGGAATTTTTGCGGCAACGCCCCGGATACGGGTAGCCCGATCATAGGTGACAGTCCCGCAGATACTGATATAAAACCCAAGTTTCATGTAATGCTCCGCCTGCTGCATACTGCCACTAAAGGCATGGACAATTCCCCCGCCACTAAAACGCAGGCGACGAAGGGTGGCCTGAACCTGATCATGGGCCTTGCGCACATGGAGGAGCACTGGTAACCCAGCCTCGGCGGCAATACCCAGTTGGGCCTCAAACAATTCCTGCTGTGCTACCCGATCCCCATCTTCGACAAAATAATCAAGCCCGATCTCGCCAATGGCAACCAACTCTCCGCACATGGCATGAGTTCGGAGCACATTCAGGTCTTCCCGTCCATGATGTTGCAGATACATGGGGTGCAGGCCAATGGCCGGATAGAGATCTGTCTCGTTGCCACAAAGGGAGAGGAGTCTGTCCCAGCCTGCCCGATACACTCCCGGCAAAACCTGAGCAACCACGCCTGCGCTTCTCGCCCTGGTAAGGACATCCTGGAAGTCGTCAAAAAAAACGCCCAAATCAATATGGCTATGGGTATCGATCAGCTCCATCAAAAGCCAACCGGAAAGAATACATGCCTTAACATACGGCGAAACCCCGAGGAATTAGACCTTATTAGAGCTGTTTAGATTAACTGGCAAAAAGCCAGCCAATGCACTTGCTGTTATTCTCATCACCCGGACAAACAGACAACAAAAAAAGAGAATAGTTATCTATACCAACAAAGTCAAACAAAAAAACAGCTCTCCGTGAAGAGCGATTCAGACAGAAATAGGATGGAACCTATCAATGAGATGGGACATTTTACAAACTCGTCTTTACTGATCATCAAGCCTTGTCAGTAACTCGTTAATTTTTTGATACCGTTTCATCCCCTGCAGCCACTCCACCGGCACAGCATCAAGCCCGAGAGAGGCCCCCAGGATCATTCCGGTAACCAACCCCCTAGCTGCAGAATCACCTCCTGCCATCACATTTTCTATCAATGCCGTCCGCAGATCTTCACCATAGGTCAGTACCAGGTGTACGACTCCAGGCAAGGCAGAGACAATGGTGCACATCTGGCCAAACTGCTCAATCACCTGACGGCTATCTTTCCCTGCCGAATCAAAGGCAACAGCTAGACGCATATCCAGTGCCATATCCGCCACTCCCTCACTCAGGGCCTCTTCCATTGCCTCCTGCGGAGCTGCCCCTTGTAGTATGGCAAAAAGAGTTCGACAGAGAAAATCCGCTCCGGCAAGCGACGCAGGTGCCGCATGGGTCATGGCCGTCTGGGCATGGACTGCGGTCAACATCCCGTTCAAATCATCCCGATAGAGAAAGGCCAGGGCAGCCACTCTGGCCACACCACCCAAATCTGAGGAATTCGAGCCGCTATTACTCGGCCCAGCCCCTTGGGCAAAATTATTCAATGTTTCCTGGGTCGCAGAATCTACATACGCATCACAATCAGCAAAAAAACCCTGCCAGCAATGACTGAAATCATCAAGAACAAAGCCTCTGTTTGCAACCACTGACTCCAGGAGTATCAGAGCCTGGTCTCCATAATGGGTAAAATCGCCTTTTCCCTTGCCTGGATGATAGGAATCAGCCTGTGGAGAACAGAACCTTTCAACTTTACCGAATTCCTTTTCTATACGATCAATATCATAGATCCAGTGAGCCCCTAAGGCCAAGGCATCACCTGCAAAAGAGGCTAAAACCATGGCCCTTGCCTTATCGTGCATCCTCATTCCTCCGCTAAGACTGCTTATATTTTAGAGAGAAAGATTCTAATGACTGACTTTCCCTCGGACAAACTTTCCTTCACCTGACATTTTTCACTAAACAAGGTATTCTATACCCTATCAACAGAATAGATTCATGTGAATGAAAAATATAACCATAGGAGAGAATTATGACCCCTGATGAAATGCGAGACAAAGCCATTGAACTCTTCAAAAAACGTTTCCATTGAAGCCAGGCGATCCTGGCCGTGGGTCAGGAAAAAATAGAAAGGACCGATGAAGAGGTCATCAGGGCTATTGGTGCTTTTGGCGGCGGCATTGCCGGGTCAGGCTCTGTCTGTGGTACCCTGCTTGGTGCTGTGGCCGTCGTCTCCTCTTTGCACAGCAGAGGAAATCTGGAAGAGAGAGAAAACCCACGCGTCTGGGGACTCAGCCACAAACTGGTTCGTCAATTCGACAAACTGACCGAATGCTATGGTGGATCCAACTGCCGAGACATTGCCCGTCTTGACTGGCATGACAGAGATGCAGTGAAAGAATACTATTGCAATCCTGACAGTCGCAGAAAACACTGCATTGAGCTGGTTGGTGATTTTTCTTTTTTCCTTGGCGAACTGCTGGAAAAAGAGATGGCAAGACAGAACAAGCCATGAGTTGCATAACAATCATTCGGGAAGATATTACCACCCTTGAAGTGGATGCCATTGTCAACGCTGCCAACAACTCCCTCCTTGGAGGCGGTGGCGTGGATGGTGCCATCCACGCTGCTGCCGGCCCGGCCCTGCTTGACGAGTGCCGAAAAATCGGAGGGTGCCCGACTGGCGAAGCCAGGATCACCAAAGGATATAACCTTCCTGCCCGCCACGTAATTCACACAGTGGGACCAATCTGGCGGGGAGGCAACAACGGAGAACCTGATCTCCTTGCCTCCTGTTACCGGCAATGCTTCCTCTTGACAGCTGAGTTCAACATCAGTTCCATTGCCTTCCCGGCTATCAGCTGTGGCGTTTACGGCTACCCCCCAAAACCAGCCTGTAAAATTGCCATACAAGAAACACTCTCCTTTCTCACCAAAACAGACAATCTCCAACAAGTCATTTTTGCCTGCCTTAACAGCACCGTCGAAACCGGACTGAAAAAATGTTTATCTGCACTCTCTCCCAAAAACATGTATCGACACACTCCATAAAAAATCAAATCCTCTATCAAATAAACCAATACCGAGATACAAATACCACTTTGTAGTTTTTTTTTATTTGTGATTCAATAAAATATGGCGAATGGTTTTTCCACCTAACATCGATAACTCAGGCAAAACCAATGCCATTTTGAGAAAAACAAGACTTCTGTTCCATGCAAACAACCCATAGTACCGGAGGAAGTATGCTAAACAAAATGAGTATCAAGTGGCGGATGTTTCTCATTCTAATCGGAATAATTATCCTTTTCGCGGTCATGTCCTTTTTTACCTTCAATATCGCCGGCCAGGTTCGTGATCTCGGACTTGAAGAAACCGGAACGGTAATGATGGAAGACCAGAAAGATAAAATCAAAGTAGCCAGCCACTCCATGGCACTTGCCATAAGCCAGGCCTTAGAAAAGGCAGGATATAGCGAAGAGGGGAAAAAGATCGAACTGATTCGCTCCATGGTCGACCCGATCCGTTTCGAAAAGGACAGCTCGGGCTATTTTTTCGTCTATCAGGGTACCACCAATGTCGCATTCCCCATCAAAAAAGAGAGTCAGGGCAAAGACCTGCGTGAAACCAAAGACAAAAATGGCGTATATGTTATCCAGGAGCTGGCGAAAAAAGCCAGGTCCGGAGGCGATTTTGTATCCTATATATGGCCCAAGCCCGGAAAAGGTGATGCCCCGAAACTCAGTTATGCTGAAATGATTCCCGGACTTGATATGTGGATCGGCACCGGTGTGTATATCGATAATATCGAGAGCACCAAGGCAGTGCTGGAAGAGAACATGAGTAAACTGACTCGCAGCAAGGCCATCAATATGATGTTGATTGCAGGAGCGATCTTTCTCGCCATTATCGTCCTCAACATCGTTATCGTCGTTGGCATTACCTCCGGACTCAATCAACTGATCACAAGCTTCAGAGACGTTACCGAGGGAGATGGGGATCTGACCAAGCGCATCGACATACGATCCCAGGATGAACTTGGAGAACTGGCAACACTGTTCAACAGTTTTTTAGCCAAACTGCAGGGAATAATCAGGCAAATTGCGGAAAGCGCCTCAAGTGTGGGAACCAGATCCACCGAACTCTCAGACATTTCCCAGGAATTGCTTGCCGGCGCAGAAGATACCTCACAACGATCAACCAATGTTGCCAACTCCTCTGAAGAGATGAGTGCAAATCTCAATAATGTTGCCGCGGCGATGGAAGAATCATCCACCAACACCAACATGGTAGCCGCTGCTGCAGAAGAGATGAGTGCGACAATCAATGAAATCGCAGAAAATGCAGAAAGGGGTAGAAGTGTTTCCGGTGAAGCGGTAGAACAGGCCACCAGTGCCTCTGGAAAAATGACTGAACTGGGAGACGCAGCAGACAAAATCGGCAAGGTAACGGAAACAATTACCGAGATTTCCGAACAGACCAATCTGCTGGCCTTAAATGCGACCATTGAGGCTGCCAGGGCAGGTGAGGCAGGAAAGGGTTTTGCGGTTGTTGCCAATGAAATTAAAGAACTAGCAAAACAGACTGCAGAAGCAACACTCGACATTAAGACGCTCATTGATGATGTCCAAGGCACTACTAAAACCACCAGAGAGGAAATTACTCAGATTTCTTCAGTTATCGGCGGAGTCAATAATATTGTTGCCACCATTGCAACCGCTGTAGAGGAACAGACGGCTGCAACCCGGGAAATCGCAAACAATATTTCCCAGGCCAGCGAGGGTATCCAGGAAGTGAATGAAAATGTCAATCAAAGCTCTGCCGTTGCAACTAACATCACCCAGGACATCACAGAGGTATCTGCCTCTGCACAAAGGATATCCAAAAATAGCCATGATGTTAAAGAAAGTGCTGAAGCTCTCCTCACCCGCTCTAAGGAACTAAACGACATAGTAGGAAGTTTCAAAATATGAGTATGTTGAACCGGCAACTGGGAAACAAGTAAGAATTCGCCACGTATGCCTGCTTGTTTTCCTAATCCGAAGAGTCATATATTCTGGGGGGGGGGAATCTCCCCCCCAGTTCCTCAAGGCAGTGTCCCACAAGCAGCATTGTCAGTAAGCGCTTGGAAGAATGTATCCATCATCCTTGCCAACCCCATATCCACATGTAACTCTACCTTATTTTTGTATCTTCTTTGCCCATTTCATTGCCTCTCTTATTAAAACAAACGATATCAATAGACGAACACACAAATACCATTTTGTAATTCTCCCCATTTATGATTCAATGAATTAACTGCGACTGGATGCTCCCTCTTGAAATCCAACACACGCAGTTAATTCATTACTTCCCGCATGCCCCTAACTGCCTTAATCACCTTGAATCATTGGAGGAAATATGTTGAACAAAATGAGTATCAAGTGGCGGATGTTTCTCATACTTATCGGAATCGTCCTACTCTTTGGGGTAATGTCCTTTTTTACCGTTAATATTGCCGGTCAGGTTCGTGATCTCGGACTTGAAGAAACCGGCACGGTAATGATGGAGGACCAGAAAGATAAAATAAAAGTGGCCAGCCATTCCATGGCACTTGCCATCAAAAATGCCATAGAAAATGCAGGCTATACCAAAGAAGAGGATCAAGTCGAACTGATCCGATCCATGGTAGGCCCGATTCGTTTCGAAAAAGACAGCTCAGGTTATTTTTTCGTCTTCAAGAAAACCACCAATGTGGCCATGCCCGTCAAAAAAGAGCATCATGGCAAAGATCTCAATAACGTCAAAGACAAAAATGGCGTCTACCTTATCCGAGAACTGGATAAACAAGCCAGGGTCGGAGGTGGTTTTGTCTCCTATATATGGCCCAAGCCTGGGAAAGGTGATACGCCGAAACTCAGCTATGCTGAAATGATTCCCGGACTTGATATGTGGATCGGTACCGGAGTGTATATCGATAATATCGAGAGCACCAAGGCAATGCTGGATGCCAATATGAGTAAACTGACGCGCAGCAAAACCATCAATATGCTGTTGATTGCAGGAGTGATTTTCCTCGCCATTATCGCCCTCAACATAGTCATCGTCGTTGGCATTACATCCGGACTCAATCAACTGATTACTAGCCTCAGAGACGTTACCGAGGGAGATGGGGATCTGACCAAGCGCATCGACATTCGATCTCAGGATGAACTTGGTGAATTAGCAACATTGTTCAACAGTTTTTTAGCACAACTACAGGGAATAATAAGACAAATCGCCGAAAGCTCCTCAAGTGTGAGAAACAGATCCACCGGACTCTCAGATATTTCCCAGGAATTGCTTGCCGGCGCAGAAGACACCTCACAGCGATCAACCAATGTTGCGAACTCCTCTGAAGAGATGAGTGCAAATCTCAATAATGTTGCCGCGGCAATGGAAGAATCATCGACCAACACCAACATGGTAGCCGCTGCTGCAGAAGAGATGAGTGCGACAATCAATGAAATCGCCGAAAATGCAGAAAGAGGCAGAAGTGTTTCCGGCGAGGCAGTGGAGCAGGCCACCAACGCCTCCGCAAAAATGACCGAACTTGGAGAAGCAGCAGATAAAATTGGCAAGGTAACGGAAACAATTACCGAGATTTCCGAACAGACCAACCTGCTGGCCTTAAACGCTACCATTGAGGCCGCCCGGGCAGGTGAGGCAGGCAAAGGCTTTGCGGTTGTTGCTAATGAAATTAAAGAACTGGCAAAACAGACGGCCGAAGCAACACTCGATATTAAGACGCTCATTGATGATGTCCAAGGCACTACTAAAACCACCAGAGCGGAAATCACTCAAATTTCTTCAGTTATCGGCGGCGTCAATAATATTGTCGCAACCATTGCTACCGCAGTAGAGGAACAGACAGCTGCAACCCGGGAAATTGCAAACAATATTTCCCAGGCCAGCGAGGGTATCCAGGAAGTGAATGAAAATGTCAATCAAAGCTCTGCCGTTGCAACCAGAATCACTCAGGACATTACAGAGGTATCCTCCTCTGCACAGAGGATATCGAAGAGCAGCAATGATGTTAAAGAGAGCGCGGAAGCCCTTCTCGCCCGCTCGAATGAACTGAATGGCATCGTAGGAAGTTTCAAAATATGAACATGCCGCAATGTAAAGGGTCATGAAGAAAAATCAACCCCACCTACTTATAGCCGGTGGGGTTGATTTCGCGATCAAAATTCCAGCGACACCCGGTTTCCGGATCACGAACAAAACACCACAATACAACATATGAACAACGAACAATTAATCGCAAATGATGTAGAAGCCATTTCAGCCGCGAACACCCACCACGCTGCCCCAACAAACCAGCGGACCGAACCAAACTCTTACGGAAACAATCAAACAGGGGCAATCAACTCGCTGAAGCCATTTTCAGCCCCACGATACCTGCTATAATCAATCCTACACAAAAAAACCGGGCAAAGGTAGCCGGCTCACCGAAAACTGCCAATCCGATGAAGAAAGTGCCAACAGCTCCAATACCGGTCCATACTGCATAAGCAGTCCCCATAGGAATGACCTTTTGCGCCATAAGCAGAAGCGTCCCACTTGCAGCCATGGATACTATTGCAAACATCAACCACCCTACTCTATAGCCCTGATCAGTTATACCAAGCTTAAGCCCCACAGGCCAGCCCCACTCAAAAACACCTGCCACGACAAGATATACCCAAGCCACATCAATTCTCCTTAATCGAAACACCCACATTTTTTTAATAAAACACCAATCACTAGCCTAGAAAAGGACTGGTAGATGAAATAAAATATTTGGAAAAAACATGAGCATGATTTGCTCAAAGAAACAACCAGAAAAAACAAAACCCCAATCCCCAACAGCTCTTAGAATTATAGAATCTTAGCATTAGTGCCAAAGGCTGGAACCACAAAACATTGGACTTTATTTTGCACATCAAACAATTATACATTAGTAACAAATTCCGCCACAGGAAGTACCCGGTGCAGCTATAATCTGCTACAATATTTCGATACCCTTTCTCTATCATAAAGATAATCAGGAACTATTAAAACCTATATTTTATAACATCAAGCCCGCTTACCAAGGTGCATTTCTTTTTCTATTTTTCCTACACAGGTCTAAGATTGGCCGTAGTGCATGACATTGTTTTCAGATTGAGATTGCCCCTGATCACATTTTATCTGTTTGCCATTAACCATCTTGATGCGATACTCTTATTATAGTGGTTTTTGTACGTAAGCGCCTAACGAACCACACCTAAGTTGACAGGAGAATTGATTTGCTGCTGCGTCATATTCCAGGGCATGAGGGCCTCATAATCCTTCAATGTTGTGGCTGTAGGTAGCTGCTCGAAGATATAACGCAAGTATGCATAC
>JAQYVF010000123.1 GCA_030145625.1 Desulfocapsa sp.
ACTTCAAATCCGGTGTGTCGGGTTAATGGCTCGACAGGTGGGTTCGATTCCCATGCACTTCCGCCAATTCGTTTTATGCTTTCTCTGTTTTCTTTATGAGTGGGTGTCCCATCTCCTCTCGTTGAGTGACATACTGCCCTGCCACCTGTCTGGCAATATTTCGTATTCGTCCTATATATCGCGTTCGTTCGGCAACGCTGATCGCCTTTCTTGCGTCCAGAAGATTAAATGTGTGGGAGCATTTCAGGCAGTAATCGTAGGCTGGAAGAATGAGTCCTTTGTCTAACAGCTTGAGTGCCTCAGATTCATAGGTGTTAAAAAAAGTGATCAGTTCTGCAACGTTTGCTTCTTCAAAGTTGAAGGTGGAGAATTCAATTTCTGCTTGATGAAAGATATCTCCGTAGCTGATCGAATCGTTCCAGGCGATATCGTAGACAGAATCCACGCCTTGAAGGTGCATGGCAATTCGTTCGAGACCATAGGTGATTTCAACAGTTGTTGGAGACAGATCAATAGAACCTGCCTGTTGGAAGTAGGTAAACTGGGTGATTTCCATGCCATCAAGCCAGACTTCCCAGCCCAGTCCCCAAGCACCAAGGGTTGGTGATTCCCAATCGTCTTCAACAAAACGGATATCGTGCTCCAGCAGGTCAAGGCCAAAACGTTTCAGACTTTCAAGATACAGTTCCTGTATGTCAAGGGGAGATGGTTTTATGACGACCTGGTACTGATAGTAGTGCTGAAGGCGGTTGGGGTTGTCTCCATAGCGGCCATCTGTTGGGCGACGGGAGGGTTGGATATATGCGGCCTTCCAGGGCTCAGGGCCAAGAGAGCGGAGCAATGTGGCGGGGTGAAATGTACCGGCGCCGACTTCCATGTCGTAGGGTTGCTGAATGACACAGCCTTGTTCAGCCCAATAGTGGTTGAGTTCAAAGATGATATCTTGAAAATTCATTCAATTTTCCTGTGATGATGAGAGGTTGATTTTTATGCGATCCTGATTATTTTGCAAATTCATTAACAGCAATTTTCGGAGCTGATCGTGTTCGGTATTATAGGGTGGGTTGTACTGTTAGAAAGATATATTTAGATAGTTAAAGGTATCTATTCGAGTTTCTCTCAGCATCTACGTTTTCGAACTCTTTGCTTCTCTGTATAGGACTCACAAAAGAAAGTTTAATTTATCATATTTACCATAGCCATTATCCTGGGTAAATCCTTTTTTTGAGCAGTTGAGAGAAGATGCTGAAATCATCCTAAATATTTTTAAGGCCCTGGTTTATGTTATCACTTAATTCTATGCAAACGATCAATGATATTCTTCGTTCGACTACATCTATCGCTGTGGTAGGATTTTCTCCAAAGGAAAATAGGCCCAGTCATATGGTGGGAAAGTATTTACTAGAGGCTGGCTTTCGGGTTTATCCTGTCAATCCAGGTGTCAGTAAGATTCTTGGAATTGTTTGTTATCCTGATCTGTTTTCTATTCCGTACCCCATTGATGTGGTAGATATTTTTAGGCGGAGTGAGGATGTGGGCCCTGTTGTTGAGGCAGCCATTGATATCGGTGCCAGGGTGGTTTGGATGCAGCAGGGTATTGTTAATGAGGATGCGGCAACTCTAGCTGAGAATGCCGGGTTGGAGGTTGTTATGGATCGTTGTATCAAAATTGATCATATGCAGCTGACCTAAGAGTGTGCTGGTATCTCACTTTGCTTTGTTCAATCGGGCTTTATATGGCGATGTGCTATAGATATCATTTGATAGATTATGTGATTCGAATCGGCGGCATCGGTAATCTTGTACTCTATTGATGATTAATCAAAATAATTTATTACCCCTGCGAACCGATGCTGGTCAGCAGGTTGATGGATAGAAAATGGAACCCAAGAAATTGAGCATCCGTGGGGCGCGGATGCATAATCTTAAAAATATCAATGTTGACCTTCCCCGTAATAGCCTGGTTGTGTTTACCGGTCTATCCGGTTCAGGGAAGTCTACCTTGGCCTTTGATACCCTTTATGCAGAGGGGCAGAGGCGCTATGTTGAGTCTCTTTCCACCTATGCCCGACAGTTTCTCGGACAGATGGATAAACCTGATGTGGATGCCCTGGAAGGCTTGTCCCCGGCAGTCTCCATTGAACAAAAAACCACCTCCAAAAATCCTCGTTCGACAGTGGGTACGGTAACGGAAATTTATGATCATCTCCGTTTGCTATTTGCCCGTTGCGGACGTCCATATTGCCCGGAATGTGGGGAGGAAATCAGGTCACAATCCATAGAAGATATGGTGAACAACCTGTCTGCTTTGCCGGAAGGGACCAAGGTTATTCTCCTGGCCCCACTGGTGGCTGGGAAAAAGGGGCGTCATGAACAGTTGCTGGCCCGTATTCGAAAAGAGGGGTTTGTCCGAATCCGAGTTGATGGAGATATCATTCATACCGATGATATTCAGGCACTGGAGAAGAATAAGCGTCACTCCATCGAGGTAGTGGTGGATCGGGTGGTTGTCAAACCCTCCGGAACGCGTCGGCTTGGTGATTCAGTGACCACTGCGGTTAAGCTTACCGAGGGGTTCCTGCTTGTCCATTTTCCTGAAACTGGTGAAGAACAGTTGTTCAGCGAGTTTGCTGCTTGTCACCGTTGCGGGATTTCCATGCCTCGGCTATCCACTCAACTCTTTTCTTTTAACAACCCGCAAGGGGCCTGTGAAGAGTGTGGAGGACTAGGAGTAAAACAGTTTTTCGATCCTTCCCTTATTGCCCCGGATTCATCACTTAGTTTAAACCAAGGGGCCATTGCTCCCTGGGGTAGAAGAGCCGGAAAGAGTTACTCAGGGCAGATGTTGACGGCTGTTGCCGATCATTACTCTTTTTCCATGACCACTCCTTTTGCAAAGCTGCCGAAAAAAATACGCAAGATTTTACTTTATGGCTCTGGCACTGAGATCATAAACTTTCGCTATCAGAAGGGACGACGGTTTATGAGTACTGAAAAACCTTTTGAAGGGGTCATTCCTCAGCTCAACCGGAGATTTCATGAGACTCAGTCGGCTATGATCCGTGAGGAGTTAGGTCGTTATATGAATGAGCAGACTTGTCCTCAGTGTCATGGTGCACGATTGAAACCTGAGGCCTTGGCTGTGAAGATAGGAACCTGGTCCATCCATGAATTGACTTGTCTTTCCATTGATATGCTCCTTGAGAATCTCCCCGTTATTCCTTTTAGTGATCGGGAAAGACAGATTGGTGAGCCTATTTTAAAGGAGATTGTTGATCGCCTCTCATTTCTTGAAGATGTGGGCTTGGGGTATCTTTCATTGGAGAGAAAATCCGGAACACTTTCAGGAGGGGAAGCCCAACGTATTCGTCTGGCTTCGCAAATCGGATCCAGACTTGCCGGAGTTTTGTATATTCTGGATGAGCCGAGTATTGGTTTGCATCAACGGGATAATCAGAAATTGATCAACACCTTGATCGAGTTGCGCGATTTGGGGAACAGTGTCATTGTGGTTGAGCATGATACCGATACCATTTTGACTGCTGATCATGTCTTGGATATGGGGCCGGGAGCAGGAGTGCATGGCGGTGAAGTGGTGTATAGTGGCGATGTTTCCGGTTTACTCTCCTGTAAAGATTCTTCTACCGGCGACTATCTCTCAGGGAGAAAGAAGATTTCGGTCCCTGCTGTCAGGCGGAAGGCAGGGAGAGGCCAATTCCTGCGCTTGAAAAATTGTGTTGCCAATAATCTCCGTCATATTGATGTCTCTTTTCCTCTCAAAATGATGACCTGCGTCACTGGTGTCTCCGGGTCGGGAAAGAGCTCATTGGTCATTGAAACTCTATTTAGATTGATGAAGGAGGGAGTTGGGCGTAGGGTTGACCGAATACAGCTGGAGGAGACCCAGTTATCTGGCTTGAAGAAGGTAGATAAGGTTATTGACATCGATCAGAGCCCCATCGGCAGGACACCGCGTTCTAATCCTGCCACCTATACAGGGGTCTTTACCCCGATCAGGGAGCTTTTTGCCAGGCTACCCGAGTCCAGAGTGAGAGGGTATAAACTAGGTCAGTTCAGCTTTAACGTCAAGGGAGGACGATGTGAGGCCTGCGAAGGGGAAGGGGTTAATAAAATTGCCATGCACTTCTTGCCGGACATTTATGTCGTCTGTGAGGCTTGTCATGGCAGGCGTTATAATCGTGCGACTCTAGAGATTTCTTATCGAGGGAAAAATATTCACGATGTCCTTTCCATGACTGTGGAGGAGGCATTGGAGTTTTTCCAGAATATTCCTCCTGTTAAAAATCGACTGCAGACCCTTTATGATGTCGGTTTATCTTATATTACCCTTGGACAATCTTCAGTGACTCTCTCTGGAGGGGAGGCTCAGCGGGTCAAGCTGGCTAAGGAACTTTCTGGAAGGGCTAGTGGAAACACCCTCTATATCCTGGATGAACCAACGACAGGACTACATCCTGCAGATATCAAACACCTGCTTGAGGTTCTTGATCGATTAGTGGAAAATGGTAATAGTGTTGTGGTAATTGAGCACAATCTTGATGTTATTAAGACGGCGGACTGGGTGATTGATGTGGGGCCGGAAGGAGGAGACCATGGTGGAAATATTGTCGCAACCGGTACCCCTGAAGACCTTGCCTGTCACGATGATTCATTCACCGGATATTATCTGAAGAAGGTGTTGGAAAACGGAAAGGCAGGGAAGGAAATATGATTTTCTTTGCGTGGAGATCCATTTTACTGTTAAATAGTGATTTATACACCGTTCTATGAACAACTTGAGTAACAATTAGAATAGACAGATACTTTTTTGATTCATGATATCGGATAGTATGAAGGGTACCTTGAAAAATTAGAATTTTTGTTCAAAATCGAGGCATGAGAAAAATTTTACCGGAGGCATATATTGATATTCCGAGGATAAAATTTTTCCCATAACGAAAAGTTTGGGCGAAAAGGTAATTTTGCAAGGTAGCCTGAAATATCTGGTACTGCATATCATTTGTAATAGTCCACCAGGGACTTAAACCTTGGCATAAATAAGAAGTGTAAGAGATTTCTTGCAATCATTTCAGAATCTAAAATTGAGGTAAGTCAACATGGCAGAAGAGCAAGGTAATAACGGTGCTCCCGAGGACAATCCTGTGTTCCGGATGCAAAAGATGTATATCAAAGATTTCTCTTTTGAGAATCCCAATGCTCCCGAAGTATACCAGTCTCAGAATCAGGAGCCCAAGGTTGAGGTAAACCTGAAACTGAATAACAAAAAACTGGATGATGATCATTGGGAAGTCTCTCTGCAGATCACAGCCAAAATTGTCGATAAGGGAAATAATGACAAGACCATGTTTATCATGGAAATTGAACATGCTGCAGCATTTCTCCTGAAGAATATTCCAGGCGAGCACTTGGAGATGGTGCTTGGGGTGGATTGTCCTACACTTCTTTTTCCTTTTACACGACAAATTGTCAGTCAAATATCTGTTGACGGCGGTTTTATTCCTTTCCTTATGGAGCCGATCAATTTCATGGCCTTATACCAGAATTCAAAGCAGAAAGAGGCTGAGAAGCAAAACTGATATTTTTATCACTACCTGAAAAAGAAAAGGCCCTTATCACCAATGGTGATAAGGGCCTTTGTGGTTGAGAGGGTTTTGCTGAGATCAGTGCTGCTTAGCGAATCCCGGTTGTAACAAAATTGTCGACCAGAGTTGCTACGCCTTTATTAATGGCCTGGTCAAAGAGAGTATCATATTGACTGTCGGCGAAGACGGTTTCTGGAGAGACTTTCACGTCAACACGGTTGGTCCAGACCACATTACCGGTGGAGGCCTCTTGCACCCATATACGCATCTGTACCACTGCTTGTGTAAGGTTGCCACTGTGCTTGGACATATGTCCAAGTCCGGCTCCTACAGCACCCCAAAAGATAGTGTTGGCTGTGGCATCACCAGTTACACCGAGAATGGAGTCTCCACCCGAGGAATCCCATGGTCCACCAACATTGTGACCGATAATGGCGCCCCAGGTACCACCGGCAGCCATCATGTTCATGTTGTCATACTTGTCGGACTCGGCAAAGCCAAAAGCGAGCTGGCTGGTTGTGCCACTGATAAATGGAAGAATACCACGTTTCCATGGTGCCCAACTATGTTCTTGCCTGGTTTTGAATTCTATAATTCGACCACGCAGGATATAGTCTGCGTTAAATTTACGTCCAATCTTGGCAACTGTCCCTTGCGTTAAGCCATGGGAACCAGGACTCTCAGATATTTGGCCGGCACTTTGGCTTCTTTGCTGGTTGATGTAGTAGTCAATCTCACCTTTCATTGCATCTGACCATTCACTTTCCAACTCATTAGACAGAGAATTGTATGAGGTGCTGTCATATTTTGCCAGACTGATAATGTTCTGGTCTATCATGTAATAGAATACATCTTCCTGAACTGGTAGACCAAATCCATTACTTACAAGATTGTCTGTTAAGGCCTCGGTGATGGATAAGTTGCGGCGGTGAGCAGAGGATAATGAGTCAGCATAGCTGTAGTCGGCAAAGGGGAGAATGACCATGGTCATTCCCTGTCCTGGGCCGTTTGGATTTGCATCCGGCACTTTTAGAGTTTCAACGACAGTCTGTCCACAACCTGTCATTGCAAGCAATAACATCCAGACCAAGAGATAGGTAAACCGTTTCATAAGCATGCTCCCAACCAAAGAGTGTATTAATGTGTAAGTGTTGTTATGAATGTATTTATAGCGTTACAGGTCAAATAATACGAGGCCGTAGGAGAATGATAAGCTCTCGTTTCTCTGCAACTTTTTCTTCGTAGCCAAACAGGTACCTGATCAAAGGAATCTTGCCAACCACCGGTGCAAAATTACCTGCTTTGTCATTGATATTACTGATTAAGCCGCCAATGACAAGCATCTCGCCATCTTTTACCCGAACCGTGGTGCTCATTTCCCGAACATTAATGACGGGCAGGCCGACTTCACCAAGGCCAAACTGTCTATATTCGATAGGCTCTTCAAGTTCCGACGTAACCGGCACCAGGCTCATGATAATTTCCTTGTCATCAAGGATGTTGGCGGTTAGGGACAGACCAATGCCTGATAGGACACGTTCGGTTTCAACCGTATAGGTAACCACTCGAGTTTCATTGTTAACGTCTGAATCAACTTTGTCGATATAGGTGACATTACGACCAACTGTGATTAGGGCAGGTTGTCCATTTAAGACGCTTATTTTTGGGTTTGATAAAATTTTGGTTTGCCCTTCTTCTTTCAGAGCATTGAGAAAGAGGGTGAAGTTGGCAGGGTTTATGCTGACTTTAGAGACAAACTTTGAGCCTCCTGCATCAATGGGGATCCATGGGTAAACTTGTCCATTTGTTCCAAATTCCACAGTACCATCAATTTGAAAAGCGGATAATACTTTATTCCAGTTGATACCAATGGAGGAATTGTCTGTCAGGTGAACCTCAATGATTTTAGCCTCGATTGAGATCTGCTTGTACAATTCCTTTTTCAGGTTATTAAAGTAGACTTCCAGTTTGTCAAGAAGAGGGCGTGGCGCATGGACGGTTATGAGTCCGACAGGTTTGTCGATGGTGTACCGATTTCCTGAAGCAGACACCTGTCTGGTAACTGCCGCTGTAGTCCCTGTAGCAGTATCATCGACTGCAGGCGCAGCCTCAGCGGTGACGGCAGAAGTAGACCAGATATCGAGAATGGCTTCCATGTTATCTTGAATATTTTGCCAGATATCGAATTCATTACCTTTGGAATCAAGACGGATGGTTCCTTCAATATTGCTCGAAGCATCATTGCTTCCAAGAACATTACCACCGGTTCCGGTTTCGTAAAGTTGCTTGGTGAAGGGCATGGCAATATGAAACTGTCTGGTCTCCTTGTATTTGACAACAATGGTAGATCCTTCCATTTCATGGTAGTAATCAACTTGGCGAAGGAGATTTTCGATGGCGGCGTAGAAGTCATCGTTGGCGCTGATGTCAACATCTACAAGGACATGTTGATCGACATCACTGGCCCATGATACACTCATTTTTTTCAAGGACGCCAATCGCTTCAGGATATCCCATAAGGGTTGAGGGCCTTGGGTGGAACGAATAGAAGCGCCTACTTTGATGGCAATATCGTCAACTTCGGTGTCCAGGTTGTCCTTGCTGTCCAAGTTAACTTTGTATGACGGTTTCTGGTATTGTACAGGGAGCTGTCCCTCTTTTTTAGCTATCGGCTGTGATGGGGCCGCAGGTGGTTCAGGAGCACCCATTTCAGGTTCACTTGTCTGAGGACTACAGGAAACAAGGAAGAAAAAAAGAATTAATAGGCTGCTTAACTGCGCCATTGGTGTTTGAAGCTTCATGGAAAACCCCTTGGGCAATGGAAAGGATAATGTTGATCTCATTTCTGTATGCATATTTTTAATCATAACCTATTGTACGAGTTGACTATCGTTCATAGCCAACCGGCCCTGAATATATTTTTTGAGTCCAGGTACCAACTGATAACCAGAGTACAAAAGTGTTTTAAACTGTTCTTTTGCTTTTTGAGGCTGGCCCATATTATCATAGATACGTGCTCTGGAGATCATGGTGTCGACAGTATCACCATAGGCATTAGCATATCGACCGAGTAGTTTGAGTGCTGCTTCGGGTTGACCTTTCTCTTCACTGAAAGCAGCATAACTGATAAGAGCTTCTTTCATTGGTGGTTCACCACTGATACTTTGAGAGAAAAATTCAATAGCCTCTGGAATTTGATCCATATTGGCTGATCCGATTGCAGCATAAAGTGCTGCCTGATAATTCTCAGGGTCGATTTTGAGACTTTCTTTGGCATAATGTACCGCCTTGGCATTCATTCCAAGGTTGGCAAGACAGAGCACTGCAATTCTGTTTGAGATTTTTGCATTGTTCGGCCATAGTTTGAAGGCTTGTTCGTAAAAGGTAACGGCATCATCAAGATCGTCATTTTTTTCTTCAATCTTTGCTTTACGCAACAGTTCTTTGGCGTGCATGATTTCAACAGGCTGATTCATAGATTGTTGAATGATCAGGGCCTCTTGCTCTACAACTTCAATATCTGCCTCAAAAGAGAGGTTGTCAGTAGCTCGTTCAGGCCAGGTAAACTCTTTTTTGGCAGGATATATAACGATAGTGTTGTGACGTTCCTCTTTTTTCAGGTTTTTCAGATTGAGAATGATGTCCAGAGCAAAATCCCAAGGTACATCGTTCAATGCCAAGGTCAAAGAGCCGTTGACAGCTTCATCTACGATGAGATTCACGTCGCTGATCTGACGGAATAATCTGAAAACATTATGTAAGTCGATTTTGTAGAAATCAACACTGATGCGTTTGCTTTTGTAACCGGAAAACTGGAAAGAGTCCTGCATCGCCTCTGAGGCAGTTGGCTCAGCACTGCTGGATTGTGGTCCAGTGATTAATGCAGCTTCTGACGAAACAATGAGTGCCTCAAGAGTGGGGTCACCCGGCATCGCGGGAGGAGTCGAGTTACTGTTGTCGGATGCTGTAATGGAGGCGGCAGGAGCCTGTTTTTCAGTTGTTGGGGTCTCATCAATGGTTATCAGCAATCCCTGTGGCGCTGTTTCTACATTGTAGGTAAATAAGCCCTTCTGTCCAGAGTCAAAGACAATGCGCACTCCTGAACCTCTGGTTGCCACACGAATCTTATCTAGATTGGTGCCAATATGTTTTTCTCTAACCAACTCGGAGGCATCAATATCGTTGATGTCAATGTACATGGTGTCCGGAAGTTCTGTTCGGTCGGTGACTGTATCATGGCGATAATTTTTTATTGGATTGTCGGCGAGCAAAAGAACTTCTGTTTGATTCTCTTTTTGCCGAACAACAATTTCATGCAGTGAAGGTACTGCTTCTGGAGCAGTTGCTACCGCTGCCTGTTCATCCTCTACCTCTTCGGCTCCGGTTTTGGGAAAAAGCTGAATGGAGAGGTTGTTCTCTATCCGGTCAACTTTGTAGGTATGGCTTTGGGCAAGGGTAATTTCAAAACGGGTGATCTCGGGGCCCTGGTCTTTCAGGGTTGAAACCTTGAGTGTGGCAAAGTCATTTTCAGGGAGGAGGGTTGTTGTGGTGATATTTTTGGCTATCTTTGCTTCTGCAATATCAAGAACCAACCTCGGTGGATTGAAGAGTTCATACATGGTATAGGCGGGTGCACTGTCACCTTCCAAGACCATGAGTAAAGCGTTATTCTGCAGGTCTGTCTCGATGTTGTTAATGGTGTAGGCTCCTGTTTGCGTGGCTTCAGCTTCAGCCTGGGCAATGTTCGTTGAAATGACGAACAGGGAGCAGAAAATGGAAAAAATTGCCAGATGGTATGTGGAGAGCTTCTTGTACATTGTTTACTCTTCTCCCTCTTTCTTTAGAAGCATCACTATATTACTAGTTAATTTTTCAC
>JAQYVF010000079.1 GCA_030145625.1 Desulfocapsa sp.
AAAGGGTTCGACTGGCTACAACCAGCGCCACTGCCTCAATCTCCTTATTGGCGGACAGGGATTCTATGGCAAGGGTGGCGAGTTTCTGGTGTTCTTTATAGATCGTTGCATCAGACAGGACAGGAACCGGGCTGCCGTTGGGACCGTGTCCGCCGATGCACAGCCATCGCCCGTTTTCACTGGAGGTACGGACAAAGCCGCCAAAGATTGCACTGGCCTTACTGTCGCCCAGGAGAGCGAATCGTGAGGGCTGACGAGAGTCATGGGAGCATTCACCAAAGAGGTTTCTTGTCGTCGGGTCCACAAGGCCGCAGCCAGCCACCAGGACTCCTCTGTCCCTTCCGTCCCACTGTGAAGCAACACTGGGGTTTTTGCTAACGACTTTTCTCAGTGCTACCCCGTTAGTGCGATAACAGGTGTAGCCAACCATCCCTACGATGAGCATGAGAAATATTAAAGTGACGGGGATGGTCTTCTTGTCCCGGCTACTGAAGCGAATGGGTTTCTCGATAAATCTGTAGGTCAACCATGCCAGGGCAATGGCGATGATCACGGCACCGGCTCGTGTTCCCAGAGATGGCGTGTCGCTCTGAATGATGCGGATATAGGTGAGAAGGGGCCAGTGCCACAGGTAGAGTGGATAACTGATCAGTCCGAACCAGACCAGAACGGGGTTTCCCAGAATAATTCGGTTGATTACAATCCCGGAGCCGGCGGATATGATCAGAGCTGTCCCTACAGTAGGGAGTAAGGCCCACCAGCCTGGAAAGGAATTCCCCTGGTTTATGAGAACAAGAGCTAAGCCTATAAGCAGTATACCGACAATGGAACGGAGTTCGCTGGCTACTTTTCCGTTATTGTGCTTCTTCCAAGTGGACAGTCTTGGCGACGAGCTAAAGAGAGTCTGGCTGAAAATGGTGGCATAGGCCAGTGACGCACCTGTCAGTAGTTCCCAGAATCGACTCTGTGGGGAGTAGAACATGGCCGTACTGTCGCTGTTGATCCCTCGGATATTGAGGACGAATGAAACTGCGGCCACAGCAGCCATGATCATTCCGGTGTTCAGTCGCCGTTTCCAAACCCAATAGAGGAAGAGGGGCCAAAGGATATAGAACTGCTCTTCGACTCCCAGAGACCAGAGATGGAGGAGCGGTTTTGACTCGGCTGCGGTATCAAAGTACCCACTTTCACTCCAGTACAGGAAATTAGCGATAAAGCCAGCACCCCCGGCAACATGCTTGCCTAGTTGAGCATACTCCTCTGCCAGGAGAACTAGCCAACCAATAACCAGGGAAGCGCTCAGTACTAAAAGCAGCGCCGGAAAAATCCTTTTGATACGCCGACCATAGAATTCGAAGAAACTGAAGGTTCCCTGTTCCATCTGTTTGAAGAGGATGGATGAGATGAGGTAACCGGAAATCACGAAAAAGACATCAACCCCAACAAATCCCCCGGGGAGCCAGGTCGGAAAAGCGTGAAAGGTGACGATGGCAAGAACAGCCACAGCCCTTAAGCCATCGATATCTGGACGATAGGCTGGGTGATGGGTCTGGCCGTGTTTGTGCATTTTATTTGTTCTAACGCTCATCACTCATGACAGTCAGGTAAGTTGTTGCATAAAAGTATATGATTACCACTAATCTTCAGCTCATCTCGGTGTCATTCCCGGCGGGAATCTAGGAGATCTTGCCCAATACTCTGGATTCCCGCTGGAATGACTTTGTGGCAAGGGAATACTTGTGAGATATCAGTGTGCTACCTGAATTACTTCTTGTTTGGCTGAGTTTGAAAGGTAATCATATAAAAGAATGACAGGAAATTGGGGGTGATTGCACTACCGTTCTTTTGAAGCCACCTTAAGTTATTATGCAAATGGTTGCGGCAATCGACACCGTAGTGAGTCTCAGCAACGCCTTAAAATATCATAAGTCAGGTGAAGAGAGCTTGAACATATATTCTAGATATCCGTGTATTGTCAATAATGATCACGGTACCCTAAAGTAGAGATGTTGATCTTGGCTTGTAAATTCGGATATCCGGTGGAGTTGTTATACGCGTGAACAGCGAGGTCATGAACTGAAAGGCGGAAAGGTTCCTGGAATTTTAGATTGTGTGGTCTAAGGTCCACTCAAGCGTGTAAAGCAAATGGCAGAAAAAGAGAAAAGTCGCTTAACTCTCTGTCTAGTCTATTGGGGTAATAGCAGTTTTGTTTTCTGTTACAAAAAAGATCATCCACCGCCGCAGGTGATACGGATGGTTTCCGCCTTTTCGCTGATGCCTTTTTTCAGAACTTCATGGTTGTAGGTGGCAATCACATCTCGACGTTTGAGCATTCCCACCACCCATTTGTTTTCCAGGTCTTCCACCACCGGAATTTCTTCAATCCCTTTGAGGTCAAAGAGCTGCATGGCGGTGTAGAGAGTGTCATCAGGGGTGAGCATGATAACATCCCGGCTGCAAATACCCCCCACCAGGTAACAGACGCGTTCTTCCTCGGCTCGATGCAGGATATTTTTCACATCCTGCATGGAAATGATGCCTGTCATTCTGCCGGAGTCGTCTACTACCGGGAAGTAAAATCCTTCTTTGGCCATCCTGAAAATTTCCAGTAAGTGATTGATGTTTGCCCGTTCAGAGATAAAATCTACATCCTCTGTGATGGCCTTGCCCACACGGATGGATTTCATGATGGCAGCCTCCCTCCCCTCGTGGATATCAATGCCCTCGCGGGTGAAATCAACGGTGTCGATGGAGTCATGGTCGAACCTCTTGGCCACCATGGTTCCAATGATGGAAGTGAGCATGATGGGGATGATAATGAGGTAGTTACCGGTCATTTCAAAAAGGAGAAAGATGGCGGTCATGGGTGCATGAGTGGATGCAGCGAGAAAGGCGCCGATCCCTACTGTGGCGTAGGCACCGGGGTCTGCAGTATAATTGGGAAGAACCTTGTTGACAACATGACCGAAGCAACCGCCGATCATGGCCCCGATAAAGAGGGCAGGGGCAAAGACCCCGCCTGCCCCGCCTGAACCAAGGGTTATGGCTGTGGCAATAATCTTGAGGAAGACAAGGGCAAAGAGGAGCAAGATAGCACCCTCACCATTGAGTACGCTCTCGATAAAGTGGTACCCGTCACCCATGATTTGGGGGTAGGCCATAGCCATGCAGCCGATGACTAGTGCCCCGGTAATGGGTTTGAGCTGTGGGTGCAGAGGAAGAGCTTCGAATTTATCTCGGATCCAGTAAAAGACGCGAATATGAAAGACTGCAATCAGTCCTATCATGATGGCCATTAAGCTGTAGAGTGGCATCTCGACAAAGGGATTGACCATGACGTAGTGAGGGATGGGGAAAGCAGGCGTGGCTCCGTAATAGGCTCTGGTGACAACTGTGGAAAGGGCAGAGGCAATGACAAGTGCACCAAAGGATGTAATTTCAAAGGTACCGAGGAGCACGATTTCCGAGGCAAAAAATATACCGGCAATGGGGGCATTAAACATTCCGGCAATTCCGCCCGCTGCCCCTGCTGCAATATAGACCTTCATCCGGCTACCGGAAACCCGGAAAAACTGGCCTACCTGAGAACCCATGGCTCCGCCAATGGCAGCAATGGGACCTTCCACACCTGCCGAGTTTCCGGTGCCGATGGTAAGTGCCGTGGCGACGATTTTCAGAGCGATGGTCCTCGCCTTGATATAACCTCCCTCCAGATTGACCTTGCGTAGGAATTTTGTGAATCCGTAGCCGTTGACTTCTCCGGGAAAGAGGAGAGAGAGAGGGATGAGCAGGATCATGCCGCTGATGGGAATCAGCGGGAGTAGAAGAATATGCCAGCCACCCAAGTCTATGCCGAGCAGATCTTTGCCGCCCTCAAAAAAGATGGTGTGTACCCATTGAACCACGGTACGAAAAACGATATTGCACACCCCGGCCATGAGTCCGATAAAGGTGGCGATGAGCATCATATGAGTATTCTCGCCAGGCACGAATTTACGCAGATTATTTTTCATTGTTTTTCAGGTACCTTGCAACCAGCATCTGCGGCCTGCTTGAGAAAAAAGTTATCAGTCATTCCGGCAATAAAATCACAAACCATGGCTGCTGGAGTATGAGTAGCAAGATAGGAGGGGTCCATGTCGGTCATGAGGTCGACGGGGCCGGTGGTTTTGCTGTCTTCCAGCATGCGTAAGTAGCGGGTAAATAGTGTCTCGTAACAGTTTTGGATAAGAGGCAGGTTTTTCTTGGTTTGAGGATGGAGGTAGATATTGCTGTAGTTGAACTCTTTCAGCTCCTTGAGGAGCGCTGCCACCTGATCACTGAAGCCGATATAGCCCTGCCTTTTGTCTGTAGTAGAAGGAATGAAACTGTTTGCGATAAGGTCGGTTACCAGGGTATAGACTATTTCTCCGTTAGTGCTGCCGAGTTGTTTTCTGCATGTTGCCGGAATGTTTTCGCGATTAATCAGACCGAGAAGGATTGCATCTTCAATATCTCTGCCGATGTAGGCAACAGTATCAGCCATGCGCACAACGCATCCTTCCAGAGTCATGGGCGCAAGTTTGAATTTGGGGTCCAGCTTTTTTCTTTCCAAGTCCAGGTCCAGCGTTTCAAAGTTTTTGTCGGGAATGGGAGAAAGTCTGTTTGCATGGATCTCACCGTCGTGACAGAGAATGCCGTCAAGGGTCTGCAGGCTGAGATTCCATCCTCTGCCTTTTCGTTCCAGGCGGTCGAGAAAACGGACGGATTGGATGTTATGCTGGAAAGGCGGAAGGTTGTGTTGGGAACAGAGGTCGGCAAGAAAGCTCTCTCCGTCATGGCCAAAGGGTGGATGACCGATATCATGACCTAAGGCGATGGCTTCGATCAGGTCTTCATTAAGAGCAAGGAAGCGACCGATGGTACGGGCGATTCTTGAGACAAGCTGGACATGAAGTACCCGGTGGGTGATGTGGTCATTGGAGATCAGACAAAAGACCTGTGTTTTGTCAATATAGCGGGTATAGGCTCTGGAGTGAATGATGCGATCTGCATCGAGGGCAAAGCTCTGCCTGTAGCCGATACGTTTTTCCTCTTTCCTGCGTAGGGCGTTTCCACTGAGGGTTGCCGCTGGAGAGAATCTTTCTTCTTCCAGCGAGTTTAGGTGGGCCAGGGTGGGAAGAAGGTCTGTCTGTGAAATTGCTGCCTGTGTCATGCTGTAGTATTGAAGAATCTCCAGCTCAGGGAAAAGATTTTGAGTCAAAAAAAGTTAATATACCAGTTCCGCTGGAAAAAGCACGTTTTGGCAGGTGATCGACGATAAAAATGTAAATTGAGTATGTTGCGACATTCTTCCCTGTGAGAGTTTTCTCAAAAGAGAAAGAAAAGACTGTCATCTTTCAGGAAGAGTATGCTAACATCGGTACCAAGAAATTTTAACTGAAATGCCAACTAGATTGCCCCTTGGTAAGTGTGTCGGGATGGGAATTTTATAGAGTGAAAGAGTATGGAAATAGAGTCACGACATATTTTTTTGGTTCAGGCAGAGAACAGGCAAGACGCTGTGGGTCAGGCCATGCATTTTCTACAGACAACCGAACTTATTTCATATGATCAGTTGAATATTGATGAGAGCGGGGTGTTGGTTGCAGACAGTAACCGGTTTTGGGAGACTCTCGGGCAGGGGGTCGAGAAAAACAGGGCCTTCAGTCGACTGATTATGGACGAACTGCAAAAAAACGGAGTCCGTGAGGCTACAGATTTACTCACTCTACCCCTTGGTTATCCAAGTAAGCTTTTACATATTCTGACCCATATGATAGATGGCTTCTTCGGGATTGATTCGGCTTTTTATAATCTGGTTGAAGATTCACACTGGTTGGGGGATACTCTTGATAGTACCATTCGGAAGACCCCGGAGCAATTCTGGTTGATCCCGGTGGAAACAGGAAAGGTTGAGAAAAGCGTGTTGCCGGCTGCCTCAATGGTTGATAAAAATTGAGATGTGAGAGTCTCCCCTTCTGGATAGACCTGTTCAGGTAACGTGACCGTTGTGAGACTCTTGGGTGAAAAGCTGTTTGTAGTGAAAATACTGCGGAAGCCAAGTAGATATTGTACAGAAAAAGGATTTGTATCATGAAGATTTCCATAGAATATTGTGCCCGTTGAAACTATAAACCTCGTGCTTCCAGGTTGGAAGAGGAGTTAAGACAGGAATTTGATGCAGATGTTGAGCTGATTGCTTCTTCAGGTGGTGTTTACGAGATTGTCCTTGATGGGAAAAAGATATTTTCCAAAAAGGCCCTCAATCGTTTTCCCAATGATGGAGAGATCAGCAAACTGATACAAGGCTAAAAGTATCTGCTCCGGCAAAAAAAGCTGAGAGCGAAGCAATATTTCTGACTTAATTCTTTTTGGAGGGTAGGGCAGGACACTGGCAGGAAGAGATGCATTCGTCGCAGTTGCTTCTGGTTTTTCCCTGTTTGTAATATTCAGCAAAACCCTGGAGCAGATCGTTGCCGCCTCGGGGACAGATTTGGAGAAAGTCTATAAAAGAGATCATACGGGCTATGACCTCCGGCGGGGCAGCGTGTTCCACCTTGCAGGCACCTTCTTCTGCTGTTTTGCTGTTAATGCCCAGGACTTCAGTGAAAAATCGTTTTAAGGCATCATGGCGGAAGATCACATCTTCAGCTATCTTTTTTCCGCTGTTGGTCAGGGTTATAGGCTCGTAAGGGGCGTAATTGATGAGGCCTTTTTTTGATAGGGCTCGGAGTGCTTCGGTGACAGAAGCCCTGCTGACCTTGAGGCGGGTTGCAATATCTTTGCTGCGGGCAACCTGATTTTTGACAATAATATGATAGATGGCCTCAATATAATCTTCCAGACTGGCACTGAGGTCAATGGACTTGCTGGGCATGGTTGGCTCCAGGGAGAGGTGGCTGGAAACTAGTTATGCTTGTAAAAATACCCTTGTTTTAGTGCTACGTCAAGCTTGTCTGAAAATAATATGTGTATATGTGTGAAATAAGCAATGCTTTGTGAACTGAAAATTTCTAATCTTGCTTTGATTGAGTCTTTGCATCTGGACCTCTGTGAAAGTGGTGGCAACGGTTTGGTGGTGATGACTGGAGAGACTGGTGCCGGTAAGTCCATTATGCTGCGTGCTATCCATCTGCTCACTGGAGGCAGAGGAACGGCAGAGTGGATCCGCAATGGAGAGGTGAATTGTACTGTAGAGGCTCTTTTTGAAATTGCTCCTGGAAATAAACTGTTACGCACTATTCTTGAGGAACAGGGAGTAGAGTCGGAAGATTCCCTGGTCATGAAACGGGTATTGAACAGGAATGGCAGAAGTCGGATGTATATTAATGGCTCTCCTGTGACTGCCAAAATGGCGTCGGAGCTTGCGATAAATCTGCTTAATGTTGCCAGTCAGCATGATCATCAGCAACTTCTTCAGCCTCATTTACATCTGGATTTTATCGATACCATGGGTGGAATTTGGCCACAGCGAAAGGAGTTTGATAAGCTTTTTCTTAATTGGCAGGAACAGCGGAATGCTTTGGAGCAGTTACGGCAACAGGAGCGGGAAAAAGAGCAACGCAAAGATTTTCTTCAATATCAGTTGCAGGAGATCCGAGATATTGCACCTGAACCTGGAGAGGATGAGGGGCTGAGCGAAGAGCGAAAAAAGCTGAAGAGCGCCGAAACCCTGATTCTGATAAGCCGCAAATCACATAGGCTTTTGGCAAATTCGTTAATGGATGGGTTGACGCAGATCCGAAAAGACATGGCCCAGGTTGCTGAGCTTGATCATGATGCCGAGGAATTGGCTGCGGAACTGGCGAGTTTTAATTACCAGGCAGAGGATTTTGTCAGCAGGTTGCGCGATTACAGAGACTCTCTTGTTAATGATCCATATCGGCTGGAAACTGTGAATGAGCGCTTGAATGAACTGCAGGGATTGAAAAGGAAATATGGAAATTCCCTGGAAGATATTATTGCTTATGCACAGGAGGCTGAAACGGAATTACAGCAGATAGAGAATCTGGATAAGGCTGTTGTTGATTGTGAAGCTGTTGTTTTTCAGCTGGAGAAAGATCTTTGTACTCAGGCTGGCTTGCTTTCGGAAAGGCGAAAGGAGACTGCCGGGAAACTTGAGAAGGCTATGGCAAGAGAGCTTGCTTCACTGGCCTTTAATCAGTCTGCCCTGGAAGTGCGTTTTGGCGAGCATGAAGGTGGGGTTGGATCTTTGCGCCAGGGGGGATCGGATAGGGTGGAATTCTTTTTCTCGGCAAATCCGGGAGAACCGCCGCGTCCTCTGGTAAAGGTGGCATCTGGTGGTGAGCTTTCTCGTCTTATGCTGGCCTTTAAATGTCTGCTTGCCAAAAAAGATATGGTTGAGACCGTTATATTTGATGAGGTAGATGCCGGTATCGGGGGGGAGGCTGCAGAGGCTGTAGCTCGGAAAATCCAGGAATTGGCGGGCCATCACCAGGTTTTTTGTATTACCCATCTGCCGCAGATAGCTGCCAGGGGAGCTACTCATTTTCTTGTGGAAAAGGGAGTGGAAGAGGGGCGTACTCAGTCCAGCATTCAATTACTCGATCCTGACCAGCGCCTGGATGAGGTGAGCCGGATGCTGGCTGGTGAATCGGTCTCTGAACAGACAAAGGCCTGGGCTGAAGAACTCTTGGCCAAGGGAAAAAGTGTGTTATGAAGCAAGTGACGGCATTGGCCCTTTTTTCAGGAGGCCTGGACTCTATTCTTGCTTCCAGGCTGGTCGCATCATTAGGGGTGAGGGTGCTTGCAGTGAAGTTTGTAACGCCTTTTTTTGATTATGAGTTGTTGGCCGATCCTGAAGGTTATCAACAGGAAGTCATGGAAAAATACGGTCTGGAGGTGGTGTTGTATGACCTCAGCCATAATTACCTCGATCTGTTGCACAAACCGGCCCATGGTTTTGGGAAAAACTTTAATCCCTGTATCGACTGTAAAATTTTGATGTGTTCCCGGGCCAAGGAGTTGATGGCGAAATATGATGCATCTTTTTTGATCAGCGGTGAGGTCCTCGGGCAAAGACCCATGTCTCAGCGCCGGGACACTCTGCGAGTTATTGAGCGTGATTCTGATAATGACGGCTTATTGCTGCGCCCTCTTTCTGCAAAACTCATGTCTCCCACCAAGCCTGAAACCGAAGGCTGGATAGATCGTGAAAAACTCCTTGATTTCAATGGACGTGGCCGTTCCAGGCAGATCAAGCTGGCAAAAGAGTATGGCATCACAGATTTCCCATCTCCTGCCGGCGGCTGTATTCTTGCCGATCCCATTCTCAGCCCTAGAATTGCCAGGATTTACAAGGGCGAATTTGTCATTAATCCTGAGGAGATCACCGTCACTGATGTGCGTCTCCTTCTTGTGGGGAGACAGTTTCTTTTGCCTGATGGTTTCTGGTTGATTCTGGGGCGTAACGAAAAAGAGAACGAGAAGATAGAAACACTGGCCGAGGCAAATGATATGTTGTTGTATATGCCGGATCGGCCCGGCCCCACTGCTCTGCTCCGTGGCGCAAAACAGCGACTTTCTGAATCGGATGGTATCGAGGATACATTACTGAAGTGTGCCGGTCTTGTTGTTCGTTACGGGAAAAAGGTCAAAGGGGAGGACCCAGGGGCCGAGGTTGTGATTCGCGGACAAGGGGGAAAACGAAAAATCACATCTCAACCTTTGGATGATAAGATATTCCGAGAGTGGATGTTATAAGGTATTTGTTATAGGATGTTTTTAACCTTGGATTATCGTTTCAACGTTCGCAGAATTTTTCTGGCAGGCCAGGTGCAGCATCTTCCAATCCGTTGAGAAACAGACTTTTGATATAGTCTGTTTTCATGTCTCAAATTTTCAATTGTCGCAGATAATTTTTTTAGTCTGTCTTCTGTGTTGTGTTGTCTTTCTTCATGTGCCAGAGACTCTTGTAGGTTTTTGAGGCAGGTGATACGGAAGGGGTGTGAGTTGTCTTGGAGGAGCGTGTTTTTGAGTTTCTGCCAGGAGTTCTCTTCTTGACTGAATTGAAAAAGGACGTAGAGAATTTTGTCGATACGGTGATTGTGTAGGATCGAAAAAAAATTGTCCATAGCTTGAGCGGGTGTCAGTCCTGGAAAGAGTAGCTTCGGAGGTTGTTTTTGTAGAAAGTCCGCCAGTACAATAGCTGTTTCAAAGTGGACCATGGCACTGTCTTCTTTGAGGGTATTGGCCGCATGAACTCGGTAACAAAGAAGTGGTTCGTTAATAAAACGAACATGTTTTTGGTGAAAGAGCCTCAGTGAAAAATCCAGATCATGAGAATAACGATAATTTTTGAAAAGACCGATCTCGTCAAAAACTTCTTTTTTGCAGAATAGATTGGAGGTTGTGGTGATAATGTTTATTCCCAGAAGATCTGCGGCAAATATTTGATCCGGGTGGTCGCGTTTGAGGGGGATGTTATGTTTTGGTGTATTGCTGAAAAAAAAGTAATGTTTGTTATCCTCGTGGATTGCCTCAACCTGGGAGAAAAGAGCGTCAATTGTTTTATCCTTTTCTATGGCATCAACAAATGTTTGCAGGCGAGTTGGGTAATAGATGTCATCTGAATTCAGTATAGCAATGTAATCACCCTTTGCAGATGCAATCCCTCTGTTAATGGTGGCGTGGGCTCCGATGTTTTTTTGTGTGTAGAGCTTGAGGCGATTGTCGGAGATGGTGGAGACAGTAGCAACGGAATTGTCACGAGAACCATCATCTATGATGATCAGTTCAAGGTTGTCATACGTTTGTTCAAGTACGGAAACAGCTGCTTCGTAAATGAATTTCTCGTGATTGTAGAGAGGGATGATGACACTGATTAATGGGGGCATGTCGAGAGACTGTGCGTAGAAGTTAGTTCATATCTGTCAGGGAATGACTCTTTTTTCCTAACTCATTTGTGCTCTTAATTTAATCTGCGGAATATCATTTTATGTCCCTTACGGCTGTTTTCTGTGGGGCATCTGCGGTTAAATTGGTTGAGCTTTCGATTTAGGAAAAACTATCTCAGTTCCGAATAGATATTGGTTCAGGGGAAAACAGTGTGTTTGACCTTGAATATGGATTGTTGGATACTTGCATAGCTGATAATAGCAGGTGTGTAGGATTCCGGCAACGATCATTGTTTCTTTTTGTCAGGTATGTAGAATGACGATTTTTAGTAGTGGAATAGGAGAAAGACTATAGGCCACCTAGCAAAATTGCCTTTTCGCCCAAACTCTTCGTTATGAGAAAAATTTTATCCTCGGAATATCAGAAATATGCACCCCAAGGGCACTTGTACCAGTAGTTAGGGTAATTCTTGCAGGGCACCTGCGGTAAAATATCTCTCATGCCTCGATTTTGAACGAAAATTCTAATTTTTCAAGGTACCCTATAAGAAATATAGAGAATTAAATTCAATCATTTGTCCTGTCTCTATGGTATAGTGTTAAGGTATTTCAAACGAAAACTATTGATGAGTAACATGGTGACAAAACCTTCTTTTTGATAAAAACCGCAATGTGAAAAAAGGAAGAACAAGAGAGTATGAAAGGTAGAATTGCCTGGATGGTCCCCTATCCGATAAAGGGATCCGGTGGTCACCGAACTATTTTTTCGCACATTCGTAATCTTGTGGCCAGGGGACACGAGTGTCATGTGTATATTGGTGAAGATCTACAGCAGACCATGGAAGAAGGGGCTTTGCGGGAAACTGTAGAACTTTTTTTTGGACCCTGTCCTGCCCATATTCACAGTGGGTATCATGTCGCAGAGCATTTTGATTTGGCCGTGGCAACGGCCTGGTGGACAGCGGAAATCGTAGCCAGGGAAGTGAAGGCCAAGTACAAGATCTATTTTGTCCAGGATTTTGAACCTTGGTTTAATCCAATGGGAGATTTCTATATCCAGGCAGAAAACTCTTATCAACAGGGACTCACTCCTCTCACCATTGGTCGTTGGTTATCTCATTTATTGCATGATCGTTATAGCAGTAGTGAAAATTTTTTTGAATTCACCGCGGATAGCTCGGTTTATTTTCCACAGGATTCTGTGGCCCAGGAGCAAGCGGTTTGTTTTGTCTATCAGCCGGAAAAACCCAGACGATGCCCATTGATTGGCAGAGACACTCTGGCTATTGTGAAGCATCATTGTCCTGAGGTAACCATCTATACCTATGGCAGTAAGGAGGAACCTGGGTTTTGTTTTGACCATACTCATCTTGGTGTTCTGAGCCTTGAAGAGTGTAATCTCCTTTATAATCGATGCGCAGTCGGTTTGTGCCTGAGTTCCAGCAATCCTTCCCGAGTTCCTTTTGAAATGATGGCTGCAGGCTTGCCTGCCGTTGATTTTCATGGAGACAATACAATTTATGACATGCCGGAGCATGGTGTTCTCCTGGCGGAACGAAATCCTTCCTCCTTGGCCGGAGCAATTATAAAAATTCTGCAATCACCTAATCTCCAGAAAGAGATGTCTCAATTTGGTCTCAATTTTATGCACAAACGACACGCTGAACTTGAATTTGAACAGTGTGCAAGCAGGATTGAAACTCTTCTTGCAGGGGAAAAGCCCCAGGAAGGAACAATTCATCCTCTGTATCGAAGCACCCCTTTTTCTGCTGATTTAGCCGTTCCGCCTGTGCCATTGGCTACTCCTTCTTTATCGTCTGACCATGCACAATCTGCCAAGGCGAACCTGTTTCAACGTTTATGCCAAAACCGTATTGGTCGTGTTTTAAAAGTCCTGTGGAAGGGATATTATTAGAGAAAATCCTGGTGGTTGGATAGAAATGAAGATGATCAGTGTTGTTATTCCCTGCTTTAATCATGGTGTCTATCTTGAAGAGGCGGTAGAAAGTGTACTGGCTCAAAGTTATCAGCATTTCGAGATTGTCATTGTTAATGACGGCTCCACCGATCCATATACCAATGAGCTGTTACTCTCCTTTGATAAGCCCAATTGCCGGGTATTGTGTACAGATAACCAGGGGTTGCCGGCGGCTAGAAACAACGGTATCAGGGGTACAGAAGGGGACTATATCTGTTGTCTGGATGCCGATGACAGGTATCATCCGGACTATTTTAAAAAAGCGGTTGCTGTATTGGAGCATGATGAGGAACAGCGATATGGTGCTGTTCCAGCATGGGTCCGGTTTTTCGGCAGCAGCGATGTTCTGTGGAAAACCGTAGGCAGTAATAGTGCGGGCTTTGAGCCATTCCTGCAGGGAATCCGCAATAATCTTCAATCAGCCACCATGTTTCGGAGAATATGTTGGGAGGAGATTGGCGGCTTTGATGAATCGATGACCTTGGGGTATGAGGATTGGGACTTTTGGTTGAAGATGCTTGATCTAGGCTATGAGTGGTTTTGTCTTGAAGAACCGCTTATCTATTATCGGCAGAAAGATCAATCCATGGTGACCAGTGCCGATGAGGTGCGGCCACGGATATTAGAGACCTTGATTAGAAAACATCACGGATTTTATACAAAACATCTACTACCCATCTTGCTGGAAAGGGACCAGGAAGTGTGCCGGTTACAAAAAGAAAATAGGATACTTGCTGAGCAATTGGCAGTAAGTAGTGGCAATTACATTTCTGGAGCAAAAAAATCCAGATTGAACACCCTCTGCATGCAGGCCCGACACGCCCTGAAAAAATTCTACCCCTCTTCATGATAGCAATGGTACCTCCTGAAACACTGCATATTAGTCTTGATCTCTGGGATACTATCCTCAGGAGACGGTGTCATCCTGACGAGGTGAAACTCCATACTGCGCAACGGATGCTGCATCTCTTGAGCTCCTCTACAAAGAAAGATTGTCCTGGGACTTTGGAGTTGCTGAGGAGAAGGCAGCAGATTGAAGCGGAGATTGGTGATCGGCAGCGGAAAGAAGGCTTTGATGACGAGTATGAAATTGAAGAAGTCCTGAAGTGCTGTATCCTTGATTTAGCAGAGCTGGCAGTGGAGGAAAAGGAGCTGTCGGAACTCACCGATACTCTGGTGCGTGGCGAGATTGAGCAGGAAATAGCTGTGACGTATCTGGATGAGGATTTGATCACCCTGCTCAAGTCCTACAGTTATGTCAAATTACATATTGTCTCGGATTTTTATATGTCTGCTGACAAGGTACGGACCATTTTTCAGGCGCACTCTTTTCCCTTTTCGGTGGACACTTTTTTTCTTTCCTGTGACAGCAAACTGAACAAGCGGAGCGGTCGCCTTTTTCAGCATGTGTGTACAACGCTTGGAATCGAGCCAGGAACACTGCTGCACATTGGAGATAATCAACTCGCTGATGTGGAGATGGCAGCAAGAAGTGGGTTGAAGACCAAGTATTTTACCGGCAGTAAAGAAAAGGAAGTATGTAGACAGAATCATGATTTTTTTACTCTTCGCCAGGAGGTGAACATACGTAAGGATACACTTCTGTTGAGCCGTAGATTTGGATCTTCTCTTTCTTTTACCGATGCAGGTGATGAGAGGGACATGCTACGCAGGTATGGTCGCCACATGAGTCCTCTCTTTACGGGTTTTTCTCTTTCCATTCAAGAGCGCTGCTGTAAGGGAGGGCATGAACGGGTCCATTTCTTTACCCGGGAAGGAAAGTTTTTTCAGAAAGTCTTTGATCGGGTGCAGGAACATGGCTTGTTTGCTATGAGTCCGATTGAGAGCAATTTGTTGCCGGTCAGTCGTCTGGCAACCTTTTTCCCATCTCTTCAGGAACTGACACCCAAGGAATTGATGCGCCTTTGGTCTCAGTATCATACTCAGTCAATCAATTCATTCTTACACTCACTGGGTGTAAATCCAGAAGGTCTTTTGTCAGTTATCCGGGAAAGCGGTGTTGATCCCGAAGAGATGATTAGCTCTCCGTGGCAGGACGAACGGTTTAAACGCTTGCTTGCTGACAAACAGTTTCTTGACCTTCTCCGGGAAGAATATCTGGAGCGACGGGAAAGTCTCATTGAATTTTTTCAAGATAGCAAATTTGGCCAAGGTGGGAAGGCCTTTATCGTTGATATCGGCTGGCGTGGAACTATCCAGGACAACTTGGCCTTGATCTTTCCGGAGCTTAGCATCGAGGGTTGTTATCTCGGTCTGCAGAAGTTTTTTAATCCTCAGCCGGAAAATACTCGGAAGTATGGTTATATCGCAGACAAAAACAGAGGCGAGGAGCATGTGATGTTGAAGCATGTGATGCCCTATGAGATGCTCTGCTTTGGTACCGGGGGCAGTGCAGTGGGGTATCGGCGTGATAGTTCAGGAAAGATGATGCCCGAGTTTCAGTGTGATCCTGAGGAAGACCGGATTCATAACGAGCGGATTTATTATTTTCAGGAAGGTGTAGTTGAAGGAGTGGATCAGGTTTGCCGGACTGTTGCCCAGCATGGTATTAGTATCCGGGAGTTACAAATTGAAGCCACTGTTCTTGCCACGCATTTTTTAACATCCCCTCCAATGGTTATGTGCAGGGCTTTTAACGCACTCAAACAGGATGACACGTTTGGGATGTCACGGACCATTTTTCCCGGAGAGAGTTCGTTTCGCCTCACTGATCGGATGCTCGCCTATTTTTCTTCGGCACGGCAAGAGAGGTTTCTATTAGACCTGGAGAAAAGCGGTTGGCCGCAATGTCTGCTTCGTTCCCGCTATTTTGGAATTTTTCATCAATTAGGCAGTTTGAAGAGAAAGCTTGTTCACTATGGTAGGAAAAGAGGAGGGTAAGTTCGTTCTCAACGGCAAAGACTTGTGGAGGAGGGATAGCCATCTGTATCATAAATGGTGTCCAGTTCGAACATGGTCAGGATCTCATTTGCTCTGCGGATCTCCTTGCCTGAAAACTCTTTCTTCCATCCATTGAGGAGCAGGTGCTGCTCTTGAGAAAGGTTCCTTTTGTGAAAATTAGTACTGGATTCGCGGACAACAGCTTTTTTTACCTGTTCCCAGGAAAATGGTTTGCGTAGGTAGTTGAAGAGCTTTCTGCACTCTTTTTCAGGTTGGGTGAGAAGGTGTTCATAGAACAAGTAGTATATCTTATTCCGCTGGAGTTGTTGGAAGGGGACCAGGTGAAAGACACCCCAGAGAAAGATCACGTTATCTAGAAAACTTTTTGGATCAATCTGGTTGGCTATTGTTTTTATTTGAGGAAAGTCTTTCAGGAGGCGGTGTTGTGAGGTGATAATTTGAAGGTCACTTCTTTGACCCAGGGCTTCGGTGCCCCATCCAAGTCTGCGCCAGGATGCTGCTACCTGTAGTGGGTGCCGGATTAGTAGAACAATGGGAAGATGGGGGAAAATTTTTTTAAGCCACCCAGCCATCAGGTTGCATCTGATGTCCTTGATTAATCTGCGACGGTACAGAAGGCCATTGTTGTCTCTGTCCACCCACTGGCTTCTTGGTTTTCCGGCAAGAATCATTTCGGCTCCTGATGTGAGCGTTGGATTGTTGTCGTCAGAGGGCATGTATTGGATATACTCAAAGTCCTTAGCCTCTTTGACCAGTGAAGGAAAAAATGGTTCAAAGAGGATTCGGTAGCTTTTGTCGTGGTTGATAATATTTGCTGCCCAGGTTGTTCCGCTTCTTCCCATGCCGATCAGGAGAAGGGAGTCTTCAGCTTTCCCTATATCCAGGAAAGGAGACCTGAGTGAGTATTTGAGGGTGGCTAGTTCTTTTTGCATGGGAGTACAATACGCTGAAGAATAGATCGTCACTTTTTGAACAGTTGTTGTATCTTTCTGTAGGGTCTGGCCAGCATACTTCCTGCACGCCATGTGCTTGAATGATAAATTTTTTCGAGCATGGTGTCTTGTTCTCGGATTTTCTGTTCCAGGACCTCTATTCGTTTTTGGAGAGCAGGGTTAAAGAGAGTAAGGGGTGGGGCTGTATATTTCGTGGCTTCAGGCGTGGTAGTTACAGGAGAATGTTTTTTGAAGATAAGATTTAATACGCATCGGGTGAATCCAAGGGGGATGTTGAATGCCTTGTGTTCCACATACCATCGGAGTATTTCTTCTTCAATAGTACAGCCAAACCATTCGAGTATTTCAGGTTCAAATCCTTCTGCAACAAGAAAGTTTTTGTAGTCTTTTCCCAGGGCAATTTCAAAATCGTGGTAACTCACTCCACGTCCCCATCTTGCAATCTCCATATCAAGTTGGGAATCCGACCTTTGTTCTTCACCTGAAAAAGATTTTACTAAACTGGATCGAGTTGAATTTGCTGCATATCTTGCATAAAGTCTGGTGGGGAGCATGTGCAAGAAAGGAAGTTTTGAGGTGTGCAGGTCAAAATAGTGCAGGATGTTAGGAGTATCGATTACTGCCATTATTCCATGGTCGGCAAGTAGGTTCCAACATGTTTCTAACGTGTCATGTCTTTCAATGACAGTCTGGTGTTCAAGAACGGCAAAGAGAAGAATGATGTCGTACTTGCTGTCGGCATCTTTAGTGATTCGCTCAATTAACGAATTTTCATCAATGGTATGGAGGAGGACATTGTTCAGTCCCATAATTTCCATTCGTTTTGAGGCACCTTGAACCGCAAGGGAATGGATGTCGTATCCTACTATCTTTTGAACATAATGCGCCAATGCAGCTGTGCTGGATCCGGTCCCGCATCCTATCTCTAAAACGTTTTTTCCAGCAAGTTCTATATGACGACTCAGCCAGGGAACAACATGATGTAAGGAATGGTTGTACCTTCTGAATACATTGTTTTCTATGTCGATCTTGCCCGAGTCGGAATGGAGAAGTTCCTGGTCGTAGTTGGCAAAATAGGTGTCAAGCAGTGCTTGTTGTATGGCAGGGATAAATTTTTGGCTCGTTAGGATCTGTTTTTCGAAACTATTCATTTTCTTTTTAGTGTGAGTGCCATTTTAATAAAATTTTAATGAAAAAAGGCTGTTGTGTGATGCTTTTAAAATTTGTAATTTAATGAGTGTTGTAGTATTTTTTGATAGTGGACAACTTGATGCTGGTAATAAAAAAAAGAATAGATAGTCTAGTAGTTGGAATTCATGTATTACTTTTTGAATTTCCTACGTGTTATTTTGAGTTTCTCTGACAATGGAAGAGAGGTGAAAATCATTCTGTTGATTAGTTGTGAACTATATAAGAGTTGATCGTCTTCTTGTGTATGTGGAACAATCAAACCCATATGACCATAACCACTATAAATGGCTTTGTGGGTTATGTTATGTTGTGCAAAATACTCAAGAACTCCTGCTGACTCGGAGCTGCCTGGAGTGAGGTGGTCATCCTGAAAGTCACGGTCTTTTCCAAGTCCATCACAAAAAAGCACACCATTTTTAACCAGGCAATGAAAGGTATTGTTTAAGACGTCATTGACTGATTGTTTCAGGTCTACATCCAACCAGATGAGCATAAGATCTTGGTTGAAATTTTGTAATGATTCACTAAACCAGCCTTTTGTATAGGTTACTACCTCTGGTTTTCCCAATCGTTCTATATTGCTTTGAACCTCTTGGAAACTTCCTTTAAAATCCCCTTTTCCGTAATAACCATCATTTGTTGGTAGGCCTTCAAAAGAGTCGGCTGCTATAAGCTCAAGACCAAGATAATCACAAATATGACTTAAGCAGCAAGTCGACCCACCTTTAAAAACGCCACATTCCAGGACTTTTCCCTGAACTCCATAGCTTTTTAAATAATATAGATAAATGGCTATGGGAATCATCCCAACTCCAGCCCATCCAGCGGTGTGTGTGTCGTCGCCATGATGATGCGTAGCTTCTTGATTTATATAATTCATCCCTTGTCGAATTTTCTCAAATTCGATAAGCATGTGTTGGATAAACGGAAAGAGATCGCGGGTATCCTTTGTGAATTTTGATTTAAGTAGCTGGCTTATGGCATAACGCGTTGATTGCCAGTGAGGATTTATTGTTTTGCTGGTGTTAATGGTTGGGTAGGGAGAGATATTTCTGGGATACATGGAAAGACTGAGTTATAGGCTGTTCAATTTTATTGAAATGGGGGTGTTGCTGCAGGAGGGGAGGCTAACAGATAGAAAAAAGGCGGTCATTTTAAAATAAAATGACCGCCTTTTAAAAACGATGTATTTGTCAGAGATTACAGATTATTGAAAACGATAGAGGTTGCGTAGTTGTAACCTTCGGCATCTTTAGTGCCATCAAAAGCAAGTGCAATAGGCTTAGTCAATGACATTGCAGTGAGAATTGTAGCCATCATCTGGTCAGTACCGGTAGTGCTGAGGGTCACCCAGCCATTTTTTCCTGCAGAAGGATCAACATTACATCCTGTGACCTGGAGGCGAACAATAGAGCCTTTTGGACCAATCTGTGCCGGGGTACAAGCTGCCCATGTCTCTGCTGCGAAAGAATTTCCGGCTAAAAAGGAACAAGACATAGCTATACCAACAAGAGTAAATGCTAATTTTTTTAGTTTCATGGCATCTCCTAAATTGAGTTGTTTTGTGGATCATTATTACAACTTAAAAATTACTTATAAAAA